>JASLLZ010000100.1 GCA_030746775.1 Rhodospirillales bacterium
ACTTCGGGCGGCTGGTCGGCGCCTTTGACGCCGAACAAGACAAGCCGGCCGCCGAGCCGGTGGAATTGGCGTTGGCAGGCTCAGGCATAAGCCGGGGCGGAGATGTGTGGTTCGCCGGCGACACCGATGTCGATCTGGAATGTGCCTCCAACGCCGGTTGCGTGCCGGTTCTGATCCGCGAGGATGCCCCGCAAACGGGCGAATTCAAGCCATTTCCGCCGCTTTGGCACTTTCCGAACTGCCTAGCGCTTTCCAAGTTGGTCCAGAGCCTGTAAGCTATTCGGGAACCGGAGCCCCGATTTTGCCCCGGTGGGCAAAGGATTCCGGTCGCGAATAGGGAAACCAAACAAAACCGCGAGGTGCGTGCCCCTGGTCCGTATCGGCGCGAAAGATAACAAGGCAGCAAATTCCCATGTCCTCAGAAAAATCACAGAACGTTCAGGACGTCTTCCTGAACCACATCCGCAAGAACAAGACTCCGGTCACGGTTTTTCTTGTCAACGGCGTCAAGTTGCAGGGAATCATCACCTGGTTTGACAACTTCTCGGTCCTTCTACGCCGGGACGGCCACACCCAACTGGTTTACAAGCACGCCATTTCCACGGTCATGCCCTCAACGCCGATCCAGTTGTTTGAACCGGATAAAGAAGACGAAGCAGAATAGCTCGACGCGTCCCTTGGGCGCCGCGACGGCTCGGCCGGCGAACGGCAATGGCGCCGAAAGGTGCGTCGTCATTCGCCCCTGCCTGAGATCGGAAAGCGGCGCCGCGCGCGCTCCCCAATCGCGGCTCGAAGAGGCCGTCGGCTTGGCTCGCGCCATCGTGCTTGAAGTGGCCCACGCCGAGGTGATCGCCATCGCCCGCCCGCGGCCCTCGACCCTGTTGGGCAAGGGAGCGGTCGAACGCCTGGCCGGTCTCATCGCCGGCGCGCCGTCAGACAACGGCTCCCAAGGGGTTGGCGTGGCGGTCGTCGACGGCGCGCTGACACCGGTACAACAACGCAATTTGGAGAGGGCCTGGAACTGCAAGGTCATCGATCGCACGGGACTGATCTTGGAAATATTCGGTGCCCGGGCGCGAACCCGCGAGGGCCGCTTGCAGGTCGAGTTGGCTCACCTCACCTACCAGCGCTCGCGTCTGGTTCGCTCGTGGACCCACCTTGAACGCCAGCGGGGCGGTTTCGGCTTCTTCGGCGGGCCGGGCGAGACCCAGATCGAGGCCGACCGCCGCCAGATCAGCGGCCGAATTTCGCGCCTTAAACGGCAACTCAAGAACGTCCAGCGCACCCGCGACCTGCATCGCCGGGCACGGCGCCGGGTGCCCTATCCGATAATTGCCCTGGTCGGCTACACCAACGCCGGCAAGTCGACGCTGTTCAATACCCTGACCCGTGCCCGCACAGTCGTCGCCGACCGGCTGTTCGCCACTTTGGATCCGACCATGCGGGGTCTCGGCTTGCCATCCGGGCGCAAGGCGATTCTGTCGGACACGGTGGGTTTCGTCTCCGAACTGCCCCATGAGTTGATTGCCGCCTTTCGCGCCACCCTCGAGGAGGTATGCGAGGCCGATGTCATCGTCCACGTTCGCGACGCCCATCATGTCGATTCCGAAGTACAGAAAGAAGACGTTCACCGCGTGCTTCGCGAACTCGACTTGGCCGACGCCCTGGCCGTCGGATTGATCGAGGTGTTCAACAAGATCGACCTGTTGTCGGAACACGAGCGCATGGCCGTGGCCAAAAGGGCGGAGCGCGCCAACGTCCCGATGGTGCCGGTGTCGGCCCTGAGCGGCGACGGTTGCGCCGAGCTGCTCGCCGTTCTCGATCACAGACTATCGGCCAGCGCAAGCATAGTCGACGTCACCATCGCCCCCGACGAGGGGGCGTCCCTGGCCTGGCTCTATGACCACGGCGAGGTCATAGAGCGCCACGATGAAGAGGAGGCCATTCGCCTCAAGGTGCGGCTTCTCCCCGCCGACGCCGCCCGCTTCGCCAAGCGCCGGCACGCCGAGGCTTGAGGGCGCGACAGGAAACAAAGCAATGGAAATGGTCCTTATCATCGTCGTTGCGTCGGTCCTTGGCCTCGTCTGGCTGGCCCGCCGACTGCCGTCGGACCCGGCGCGCAAAAGCAACGACCAACTGGTCCGTGAATACACCCTTTATCTGCACAAGTTGGCCCGTTCTACGCGGCTCAACCGGCTGCCCCTGGTCGGCGTGCCGGTGCACGATTCACCGGCCGGGCGGGAACTCGAACGGCGCGGCTTCGACCCCGACAGGACAATCGACGAGAAGTTCGACGCCAAAAAGGAAGGCAGGCCCTTGGACTGGGACAAATGCCGCCTTGGCCCCGAGGGCTGGCAACACAAATGGCATCCCTGAACGGCCGGTGCCTGGCCGATTGACGGCGGGGTTATCTACTAGTAGACTTGCTCTGATTTCCGCCGCAGCGAGGGGAGGGGGCGTTGGCCGCCACCGCAGCGCAACGCAAATGGCGTGACAAGCACCGCTACGTGAAGTCCCAGCTCAACGTCATGACCCGCCGGCTGGTGCACGGCTATCTGGAGGATATCGCCCGGACCTTCGCCCTCAGGGGCAAGGGCGAGGCAGTGACCTTCGCCGGCTTCGCCGTCAAGGCCCTGATGCAGCGCGCCGAGTACGATGGCGCAGCGGCCCGCATGCTGGACCAGTTCGCCGAGTCCTACCGCCGCGACCGCGACCTCTACTCGGCCTGAGGCTCCCGCCCCGATTGGCAGCGCCTACAGGTCTTCCAGGTTGATGGTGTCGTGCAACTCCGTCAACTCGGTGAGCAGGCGGTCTTCTTCTTCTTCGTCGAGGTCGAATTCGACCGCGAACCCGTCGTCGTAAGAGCGCGCCACGGTTCCCGACAACGGGCTCATATCCTCGATATCGAGTTCGACCTGGCTCTCGCCATCGACCTCCGCATCGACATTCAATGCCGCGCCACCGGCCGAAATGTCGGTCACCGATCCTTCGATTTGCCGCGAATCGGTCTTCGCTTGGACGGGTTTGGAAACCCTGACCCTGCGGTGTCGGCGTTTTTCGGCCTGACCGGTTTTCTTTGCCATGCAAACGTTTCCCTGCTCCCGGCGAACGTTGGCCGACGATCACTTCGCGGTTGAATATACCACATTCACCGGCCCAGCGTCGAATGACGAAGGGCATGGATTCGCGTTACTATTATGGGACGCGCGGCGTCCCCCTGTCTCCTGGCAAAACGCGAGGACCCAATCATGAGAAAACCCCGCAAATCCTATCGTCACCGATCCATCGGCCGCCATCACCTTCGTCCCGAGACCTTGATGATGAGCTACGGCTACGATCCGCGCTTGTCGGAAGGCTCGGTCAAGTGTCCGATCTTCCAAACCTCCACCTTCACCTTCAAGACGGCGGAGGAGGGCAAGGCGTTTTTCGAACTGGCTTACGGGCTAAGAGAAAAACGGCCGGCCGAGGACCCCGGGCTCATCTATTCCCGCCTCAACAACCCGGACCTGGAAATCCTGGAGGAACGATTGGCGCTGTGGGACAAGGCGGAAAGCGGTCTGGTGTTCTGCAGCGGCATGGCGGCCATCGCCACGACCCTGCTCAGCTTCCTCAGCCCGGGCGACGTCATCGTCCACAGCGAACCCGTATACGGCGGCACCGAGTTCCTGGTCCACAACATCCTGCCCCGCTTTGGCATCAAACGCGTCGGCTTCCTGGCCGGTTCCGACGCCAAAGCCGTCGATGGCGCCGTCAGGGAGGGCCGGAAATTGGGACGGGTGGGTGTCATCTTCGTCGAGACGCCGGCCAACCCAACCAATGACCTGGTCGATTTGCGTCAATGCGATCTTGCCGCCGAGGGACTGGCGCGAAGCCAGGGACACAGGCCCCTGGTGGTGGTCGACAACACCTTCCTTGGCCCACTTTGGCAGCAACCCCTGGATCACGGCGCCGATCTGGTCCTCTATTCCCTGACCAAGTACGTCGGCGGCCACAGCGACGTCATCGCCGGCGGCTGCCTGGGCGCCGAGGAACACATCTCAGCGGTGCGCGGCATGCGCACCATTCTGGGCACCATTTCGGACCCCCATACGGGATGGCTTCTGATGCGCAGCCTGGAGACCCTGAAGCTGCGCATGACCAGCGCCATGAAGAACGCACGTTATGTCGCCGAATTCCTGGCCGATCACCCCAAAGTGGACAAGGTCCACTACCTGGGCTTCCTGGACGATGACGACCCCCAGTTTGAGGTCTACCGCCGCCAGTGCCTTTCCCCGGGTTCGACCTTTTCCTTCCAGGTCTTCGGCGGCGAGGCCGAGGCCTTCCGGCTTCTCAACCGGCTCAAGCTGGTCAAGCTGGCGGTCAGTCTCGGCGGCACCGAAAGCCTGGCCGAACACCCCGGCTCCATGACCCATTCGGACGTGCCGCCCGACGAGCAGATCACATTGGGCATTACCCCGGCCCTGGTGCGCCTTTCGGTCGGCATCGAGCACCCCGAGGACGTCATCGCCGACCTCGAACAGGCCCTCAAGGCGGTGTAGGTTTTAAGAACCTTCCAGCGGCTTGAGGCCGCCCAGCATCGTCGGGATCAGTTCGGTGACGGTGGGGTGAATATGCACGGCGCGCTGAATCACCGTGTAGGGCGCGTCGGCGTACATTACGTCGAGCAGGGATTGGACGACCTCGTCGCCGCCGATCCCCAGAATGGCCGCCCCGAGAATTCTTTTTGTCTCGGCATCGATCAGGACCTTCATGAAGCCCTGGGTCTCGCCGCGTTCGCGGGCCCGCCCGACGCGCGCCATCATCATCTTGCCGACCAGCGCCTTGCGGCCCGACCGGCGGACTTCGTGTTCCGTCATGCCGACGCGACCCAGGGGCGGGTCGATGTAGAGCCCGTAAGCCGTGATGCGGTCCGAAACGCGGCGCGGATCGTTGTCGAACATGTTGGCGGCAAGAATTTCGTAGTCGTTATAGGACGTATGGGTAAAGGCGCCGCGGCCGTTGACATCGCCAATCGCCCAGATTCCCGGCACGTTGGTGCGAAGCTGGTCGTCGACGATGACATATCCACGCCCGTCGGTCTCTACACCGGCCGTCTCCAGTCCCAAGTGATCGCTATTGGGGCGCCGGCCGACGGCGAGGAGCAGGTGGCTGCCGACGACATCCTCGGGTCCCGGTTCGCAGCTCGTGGTGACCACAACCCGATCGCCGCGTTTCTTGACACCGATGCAACGCGCCTCGAGGCGCACCTCGATGCCCTCGTTTTCCAAGATCTCCTTCACCGCCCGGGAAACGTCCTCGTCGTCCCGCGCGATCAGCCGATCGCCCATTTCGACAATGGTGACGCGGCTTCCGAAGCGGCGATACATCTGGGCAAATTCAAGCCCGATATAACTGCCCCCGATGATCACCAGATGGTCGGGCAAGAAATCGACATCCATCATATTCGAATTGGTCAGATAATCGATCTCGTCCAGGCCTGGCATGTCGGGAACGAAAGCGCGACCGCCGACGTTGAGGGCGATCCGATCGGCTTCCAGAAGCTGGCCGTTGACGCGCACCGTGTTGGCGCTTTCAAGACGGCCGTGACCCTCAATAACGGTCAGGTTCTCCATGCCCTTCAACCACTTTTCGACGCCCTCGTTGGACGGCCGCACGATGGCGTCCTTGCGCGCCTTGACGGCCTTCATGTCGACGCCGATCTGTCCTTTGATCGTCACCCCGAAATCGGCGCTGCGCCGCGCCATGTAAGCGGCGCGGGCGCTGGCCACCAGGGCCTTGGTCGGGATGCAGCCGACGTTCACGCAGGTACCACCGAACAGCTGTCGCTCGATGATGGCGGTCTTCATTCCCTCTTGCGTCATTCTTTGGGCGAGAGACGGACCCGATTGGCCGGTACCGATGATGATGGCGTCGAATTTATTCGCCATGGTCATTCCTCTCCGAATTTGCACGCACACTTTAGAGAAATTCCATTCTCACCTCGGCCCGGGACTTGTCAATCGACGTCGGTCGGCGCCGTTTTCCCTTTCCCATGGCGCCGAAATAGCGGAAAACACCGCCATCATGACGTCCCAACCGCCGCTTCCCGACAGCAAGGACGTGACCGCCATCATGGAGGACGTGGCGGCGCGCGAGATCGTGCCCCGCTTCCGCCGCCTCGCCGACCACGATATTACGGAGAAAAACCCCGGCGACCTGGTCACCACCGCCGACATCGAAGCGGAACGGGACCTGGCCCGCGAATTACCGCCCCTGGCGGCGGGAAGCGTCGTCGTCGGCGAGGAGGAAGCATCGACCGACCCGTCGGTCTTGGAGGCCCTGGCCGGTGCCCGGCCGGTATGGCTGATCGATCCCCTCGACGGCACCAACAACTTCGCCCACGGCAAGCCTTGCTTCGCCGTCATCATCGCCCTGTGCCAGGCCGGAGAGGTCCGCGCCGGATGGATTCACGACCCACTGGGCGGCCTTACCGCCTGGGCCATTGCCGGAGAAGGGGCATGGATACGCGAATCGGGCCAGGTGCGGCGCCTGAGCGCCGCCGCCCCGGCGCCGGTGTCGGAAATGAAGGGGTCGCTGGGCCGCGGCCTGAGAAAACGCCTGGCGGCCAAACGCGAAGCAGGGGACACCGATACCCCGGCCCGCATGGTGCGCTATCGCTGCGTTGGCCAGGAATACATGGATCTGGCAAGGGGGCGGTTGCATTTCGCCCGCTACGGCGGACGTCTCAAGCCATGGGACCATGCCGCGGGGGTGCTGCTGCACCGTGAAGCCGGGGGTTTCAGCGCCCTTGTCGAGGGCCGGGCCCCCTACAGCCCGCGACCCGGCATCGTCCACGGATCGCTGCTGCTGGCTCCCGACACCAACGCCTGGGACGCCCTTCACAGGGTGATGAACGGCGTCTAGAATGCGCCGCCGATCCATTGAGCACACGCAAACATACCGGGGAGCAAAGGGAATGAGCGCCACCAAAACCGCATTCATCGGTCTTGGCGTCATGGGATACCCCATGGCCGGCCATCTGGTCAAAGCCGGACACCAAGTCACCGTCTACAACCGCACGACCAGTAAGGCCGAGGCTTGGGTCAAGGAACACGGCGGCGCCCTGCAAACGACCCCGTCGGCGGCCGCCGACGGCGCCGACGTGGTCTTGGCCTGCGTCGGCAACGACGACGACCTGCGCGGCGTCGCTTACGGAGACGACGGTATCCTGGCCGGCATGAAGGCGGGCGCCGTCTTCGTCGACCACACGACGGCTTCGGCCGACGTCGCGCGCGAGGTCGACGCCGCCGCCCGCGACAAGGGCCTGGGCTTTCTCGACGGTCCGGTTTCGGGTGGCGAAGCGGGGGCGCAGAATGGCGTGCTGACGGTCATGGTTGGCGGTGACGAGGCGAGTTTCGCCAAGGCCGAGCCCGTCATGCAGGCCTATGCCCGCGCCGTCACCCTGCTTGGCCCGGCCGGAAGCGGCCAACTCACAAAGATGGTCAACCAGATCTGCATCGCGGGCCTGGTCCAGGGCTTGGCGGAGGGCGTCAATTTCGCCATGCGCGCCGGTCTCGACGCCAATCTGGTGATCGACGTCATCTCGAAGGGCGCCGCCCAATCGTGGCAGATGGAAAACCGGGCCGAGACCATGATCGACGACAAGTTCGACTTCGGCTTCGCCGTCGACTGGATGCGCAAGGACTTAGGGATATGCCTTGACGAATCCAGGCGCAACGGTGCCCGGCTGCCGGTCGCCGCCCTGGTCGATCAGTTTTACGCCACCGTCCAGGAGCGGGGCGGAAACCGCTGGGACACCTCAAGCCTGCTGCGCCTCCTGACGACTCCCTAGAGCAAATCCCGAGCAAACGTAAACGTTTGCGACGACGTATTTGCGTAGAATCAACATGTTAGAGCATTTTCCGTGAGCGCGAGCGATCGGAAAATGCTCTACAAAAGAGCGCAGGGCAGGGCGGCGCCTAACGGAATGCCATGTTGATCTTGGGCGGCTGATCGAGGATGGACTTGATGTCCCAAACGTAGATCGGCGTCTTTCGCTTTAGCACCCTGGTGGCGTTGTGATCGACCACCTGGAGGTCGGTCTTGACCCGTAGCTGGCCTTGCATGGAAAGGCCGTTATCGAGAAGGCGTTGAGCGGTCGATTTGGCGATGGGGTTGGTCTGAACCGTGATCAGGCCGGTATCCTTGACGTATTTGACCGTGATGATGGGTTCGTTGCGCCGCAAGAAGGTTACCATCCGGGCGCGCAACAGATCGCCCTTTCTTTGCCAGTTGACCTTGAAGCGCCCGTGCTGGAAGTACTTGACCTCATTGACCGCCGAATCGCGATTGAAGTCTTTCAGGATGTAAGCCACCTTTTCGTTCTCTTCGAGGGGCGAGATGGTTTCTTCGCGCAGACCGCGATAGAGCGGTATCGAAACCAAGTAGCCGTCGAAAATGACGCTGTAATAGCCGGTACGGGTGATTTCGATCTCGGCGTCGAAGCGGATCGGCATATAACACCCGCCGAGCAATGCCCCGACCAGCGCCACCGCCACAATCCTTGCCGCCTTCGACATCATTTTAGGTTATCCGCTGCCCGCAACGTCCCACATCGGTTGCCATGATAATCGAAACGCCCCGCCGGGCAAGGACGAGGCGAGGGGCGGGAGAGGGCAAAAAAAGAGGAAGGGGCTGTCCCAGATAACCCATTTGGGGGGTTATCTGGGACAGCCCCAAGAGGAATAAGCGCCGTCACTTGGCCGTTTGGCGCTTGGCGCGGCCCCAAGCCGCCTCTTTTTCGTCGAACGAGGCGTCATCGAGGCCTTGGCCCTGCGCCGCAAGATCAGCCTCCATCCGGCGAAAGCGCTTTTCGAACTTGGCATTGCCGTGGCGCAGCGCCGTTTCGGGGTCGATGCCCAGCTTGCGCGCCAGGTTGACACAGGTAAACAAGAGATCTCCCGTCTCGTCGGCGAGCCGCGTTGGGTCCGCGCCATCGGACATCTCGGCCTTCAATTCGGCTATTTCCTCGGCGAATTTCTGCAAAACTTCGTCCGCCTGGCGCCAGTCGAAGCCGGCGCGGGCAGCGCGTTTCTGCAGCTTCAAGGCGCGGGTGAGGGCGGGTAGCCCCACCGCCACCCCATCCAAGGTCCCGTGATCGAATCCGTCGGACGCCGCCTTGTCGCGCCGCTCTCCGGCTTTGTGGTCCTCCCAGGCTTCGGTTTGTGCCGCGGCGTCGGCGACGATTTCTTCGCCGAAAACGTGAGGGTGGCGGCGTACCAGCTTGTCGCAAATGGCCCCGGCGACGGCCTCGAAATCGAACAATTCGGCCTCGGCGGCGATCCGCGCATGAAACACCACCTGCAGCAAAAGATCGCCAAGTTCGTCGACCAGCGCCGCCATGTCATCGCGCTGGATGGCGTCGGCCACCTCATAGGCTTCCTCGATGGTGTGGGGCGCGATGGTGGAGAAATCTTGTTCCACATCCCACGGACAACCGCTTTCGGGGTCGCGCAGCCGTGCCATGATATCGAGCAGACGCTCAAGGTTGGTGCTCATAGGGGTCTCCGCGGGCCGTGAACTGCGTGGCTTCGAATAGCATCATTGCGGGAGAGGGGAAAGGCCGCAATCGGCGCGCTCCCCGGTGCAACCTCGTAACATGCGTTGTCGCATAATGTATATTATGGAAAATAATGATGTTTGATTTCAGAACAATGCCTTAGAGTCCCTCCTTAGGTATTTCTATTGCCCGCCAATCTCTCGTAAAGGGCCAAGGTTTGGGCCATCTTGGCGGCCTGGGTCAGATGCCCCTCGGCATAGCGGCGCACCTGCTCCGTCACCCGCCTCGCCTCTTCGGGGGCATCGAATATGGCGCCCAGCGCGTCGGCGTAGCCCATGACGTCGCCGGCCTCGACCAGCCAACCGGTCTCGCCCGGCGTTACCAGTTCGCCAACGCCGCCGACATTGCTCGCCACCACCGGGACGGCGCTGGCGAATGCCTGGGGCACGGTGCGGGACTGGGCCTCGATGCGCGACGTCACCACCAAGGCGTCCGAGGCCTGGGCCAACCGGGGCACGTCGTCGCGGTATCCGGTGAAGACGATCTGGTCGATCAGGCCCAGCTTGCGCGTCAGGTCGTGCAGCGAGCGTTCATAGGTCTCTTGGCCGATGGGCGCCGAACCGACGATCAGGGCGCTGACCGGCCGGCCGCGCCGGCGCATCTCGTCGACCGTCTCGATCACGACGTCTTGCGCCTTGTCGTCGCGCACCATGCCGATGACCGAAACCACGGGGCGCTCGTCCGGAATGGAGAATTCGCGCCGCACGGCGGCCCGGTGCTCCGGGCGCCGGGCGGTATCGAAAAAGGCATCCGCCGCCCATTCGCCGACCACCGTAACCCGATCGGATGCCACCAGGCCGCCATCCACTAGGCCCCGTTTGACGCATTCGGCGGTGGCGATGACGTGATCGCAGCCCCGTCGCCACATCAATCGCCGGCGCAGCTTGCCTTTAAGCGGCTGCGCGATATGGCGGCTGCGGACGACCGGACACAGTGGACGGGCAAAGGCAAAGGCGGCGCCGTCGCGGCTGCCGTGGCAGTCGACGATCTGGGCGCCCTGGGCGGCCACGGCGCGGCGCGCCCGCAGGATCGCGCGCGGGTCGAATTGTCCATGAAATTCAATGGGATAGAGAGGAATTCCCGCCTCCCCGGCGCGTTTAGCGAGGGCGCCGGCGGGAGGCGCCGCCAGGGCCACGTCGTGGCCGTGATCGGCGAACCAGCGCAATTGTTCCAGGGTTCAGAACTCCTGACCTCCCCAATTGGCGCTCGACTCGCTATGCAGGATTCGCATGGTCCGTATCAGCAGGCGTCACTTTCAATAACCAGGCCGTCGTAGGCCGGCTCGACCCCGGGCGGCAGGCGCGCCGCCAAGGCGCCATAGTCCAGACCGGTGCCAAGGTGCGTCAATACGGCGCGCCGGGGCTTTATCCGATCGATCCAGCCCAGGGCCTTGTCGACGGCGCCGGTGGCCAGGGCGCGGCTCGTGCTGAAGCAATGGATGAGGCCGGGAAAAGACCCCTTGGCGGTTTCCTCGGCCAGGATGGCCAAGGTGTCGTCATCGGCGGCGCGGCTGTGCACGACCAGCGGCAGCCCGACCTGGCGCGCGGCGGCGGCGTGGACGCGGAAGCTGCGGCGCTGGGCTTCTCTCGGACTGTGATCGTAATGGTAGTCGAGGCCGCTTTCGCCGAACCCGACGACCTTGGGATGGCGGGCCATACGCACCAGGTGCTCGGCGCTCACCTCGGGTTCGGCGCCGGCCTCGTGGGGGTGGATGCCGACGGTGCAGAAGACTCGCTCATGGGCCTCGGCCAGGGCCAGCACCGCGTCGAAGCGCGTCACATGGGTGCAAATCGTGACCATCCAGCCGACCCCGGCCGCCTCGGCGCGGCCCACCACGTCATCAAGCTCGTCGGCGAAGTCGGGAAAATCCAGGTGGCAGTGGCTATCGACCAGCAATGATTTCTTCATAATATATTGTTTTTCATCAATTTAATTTCGTATGAGCTTTCGTAGGTGTTCAGTAGGTGTCACGCCCTCCCCTACTACGGCACATTATCATGAGGCGAATTCGTAACCACAAGGAGGAACACTCTGCCAATTCCGTACCACTTGACGGTGGGTCCTACCAGCGGAAATCCCGGTTTGAAGGCCCCCACCCCCTATCTCACAATCAACCACCCTATATCTCAATCTAATTACCCTTTTCGCCTCTCGCCGAGGGCAAATTTTACGCGGGGGCATCTGCAAAATATATGTAGAAAAATTTTGGGCCTTTTGAACAAACCCCGTCATAGCAGCGAAGTGGCTCGATCCCCTAGAAGCACACGCTCACACCCCGTCGCCCTTATCGGGGACCGAAACACCATCGAGCGCATGTTCGGGCGCCTCAAGGACTTCCGACGCATCGCCACCCGATACGACAAAAAGGC
>JASLLZ010000101.1 GCA_030746775.1 Rhodospirillales bacterium
TCCAGCCCGCATCTTGAATCACAAATCCACCTTCTTGGGAATCCCCTAAGATTCTAAATGGTCAGAAAGTGCTCTAGCCAGGTTGGTGCGCGCCAGCCATTCCGACTCTTCATAGCGTCCCTCGGCGAACACGATTGTGCCCAGGCTCTGTAGCATGTCGGCACTGTGGACGGTGTAACGGCCATGGGTCTCCAAGGCCGCCTGCAACGCCGCGCGTGCCTCGCTTTCGGCCTCCGGCAGCCGCCCTTGTTCACTCAGATTGATGGCCAGTTGGGCGCGCCGTTGCTGCTCCTTGCGGTGCAGCTGCTCGCGCGTGACACCCAGCCAGAGGTTCCAGCCGCGGTAGGGGGCCATAGCGTCGAGGGCCTTGCGATGTTCAAGTTCAGCTTGGGCAAACTTGCCCATGAGGTCGAGGACGGTGGCTCGGGACGAGGCAGCGCTTTCGTTGAAAATCCTATGATCCTGGTCAGCGAGGACCCAACTGGCGGATTCCCGGTGTACGGCAACGACCCGTTTCATGGCCCGCTCGCTGCCGGCCAGGTCGCCGAGGAGGCCATGGGTGGCGGCGAGCAGGCCGAACCATGCGATGCTATGGCCCTGCATCCTCCCTTCCTCCTCGCTTTCCAACACGAACTTGAGCGGCACCTCCTTGAGGAGGGCCTCGAAGATTGCGCGGGCCTTGACCGGGTCGCCACCGTCCAGCAGCGCCTGACCATAGCCCCAGCGCAGCCAAATCCGTTCAATGGGATTCATTCTCTCGGCTTTGCCCGCCGCTTCAGCCGTTTTGCGGGAGTCTTCGATCTTTTGCCGGCTGCGCCCAATGAGGTCGGCGGCACCGGCGCGCGCGGCGTAGAACCGGGCGAGGTCGGCGGGACCAAGGCCTGTGGGCGGCGACCTGTTGGCGAGGTTCCTCTGCTCGGCAAGAAACTTGGCGTCCTCTGGTCTATCTTGCTCCACCAGGGTGACGATGTCGTTGACGGTCTTGGGGGGTGGCGTGAATGCCCCCTGGAACGTCGCCGTGAGCCGTTTCGCCTGCTCCAGCGACACCGATTGCGTGCCTCCCGTCTGGCAGCCCGCCGCCAACAGGCCGGCGGCGAAGACGGATAGCAGACCGCAAAGGGTTGGGTGGCTTACCCGACGACCCGAAAGACGGTGCCCCATGGTAATCTTCCCCGAACCCGTATATGGCTCCGAAGTCAGGTAATAACCATAGGATAATTATGGTTGTTCTTCAAGAATCGTTGGCCTCAGGCGTCGAAATCGAGGCCCCAGTCGCGGTAGCGTTCGGGGTCGTCGCCCCAATTCTGGCGCACCTTGACGAACAAGAACAGGTGCACGCGACACCCCAGGATATCCTCCAGTTCCCGCCGCGATGCCGCGCCGATGGATTTGACGCGCTGCCCCCCCTTGCCGAGCACGATGCCTTTTTGGCTCGCCCGTTGGACGAAGATGACCTGATCGATGCGCAGGCTGCCATCGTCCTTTTCCTGCCAACCTTCGGTCTCGACGGTGGCCTGGTAGGGAAGCTCCTGGTGCAGTTCCAGATAAAGCTTCTCGCGCGTAATCTCGGCGGCAAGCAGGCGTTCGGGCATGTCCGAGAGTTGATCTTCGGGAAAGAGCCAAGGGCCCTCGGGCAGGGTGGCGCCAAGGTGGGCCAGCAAGTCGTCGACGCCGTCGCCGGTGGTGGCCGAAATCATGAATATATCGGTGAACAGACCCTCCGCGTTCAACGCCGCCGCCAGGTCGAGAAGGACGGGCTTTTTGACCAGGTCCACCTTGTTGAGGACCAGCAGCGCCCGGCGGTCGTTCTCCTTGAGGCGGTCGATGATGGATCGGGTGTCGGCGTCGATGCCCTTTTCGGAGTCAACCAGCACCATGACCTGATCGGCGTCGGCGGCGCCGCCCCAGGCCGCCGCCACCATGGCCCGGTCGAGGCGGCGCCGCGGCCGGAAGATACCCGGCGTGTCGATAAAAATAATTTGCGCCGGGCCCGTGATGAGAATGCCGAGTACCCGCGTCCGAGTGGTCTGCACCTTAGGCGAGACGATCGAGACCTTGGATCCCACCATGCGGTTGAGAAGGGTCGATTTGCCGACGTTGGGGGCGCCGACGATGGCGATGAAACCACAGCGCGTCGGGCCGGGCTCGGTCACGCCTCCCTCTCAAGGCGGGTCAGGAGGGCGGCCGCCGCAATCCCTTCGGCGGCCCGCTTGGACTTACCCGTTCCCGCCGCCGGGGCATGGCCGGCGACCGCCGCCTCGATGGTGAAGCGCGGCGCGTGGGGCGGGCCGTCGCGTGCCACCTCGCGGTATTCGGGCAGCGCCAGGCCGCGCCCCTGGGCCCATTCCTGAAGCGCCGTCTTGGCGTCAATCGGCGGCGCCGCGTCCTCGTCCATCAGCGGACGCCAGTGACGCCGAATGAAGTCGGCCGCCGGTTCCAGACCGCCGTCAAGATAAAGGGCGGCGATCACCGCTTCGCAGATATCGGCCAACAGCGCCGGTCTTTTGCGCCCCCCTGCCCCGTCCTCGCCGGGCGACAGAACGATGTGGCCCGACAGTCCTATCCGGTCGGCCACCCGGGCCAGGGTCGGGCGGCTGACGAGAACCGAATGACGGCGCGCCAGATGGCCCTCGTTCTCGCCTGGGAAGCGGTGAAAGAGAAGATCGGCGATGACCAGGCCGAGCACCCTGTCACCAAGGAATTCCTGGCGTTCGCTGGAGTGCTCGACACCCTCGTTGGACGCGGCGGTGCTGGGATGGATCAGCGCTTGGCGTAACAATTCGGGCCGCGAAAATCGATGGCCCAGGGCCTCTTCGAGGGAACGGTCCGGGCCGGCCATCACAACCTATTCAATGCCTGAGAATAGACGCGAGAAGCGGATCGAAGAGAACCAGTTCCATACCTTCCACACCGGGCCGTCGATAGAGAAGAACAGGAATTCCGCGCGGCCGACCAGATTCTCCTTGGGCACGAAACCGACATTGGGGAAGCGGCTGTCGCGGGAATTGTCCCGGTTGTCGCCCATGGCGAAAAAATGACTGCTCGGTACCGTGTAAACCCGCGTGTTGTCGCCCGGCCCCCGGTCGCTGACCTCCAAAATGGCGTGCTCGCGCCCGCCCGGCAGGGTTTCGATAAAGCGGGGAATCCGGTGCAGGACGCCGGCACCGTTCTCGGCGATGAAATCTTCGACCCGACGGCGTCCCACGGCGACCCCGTTGACGTGAACGATGCCGTTCCGCAGTTGGACCTTGTCGCCCGGCAAACCGACAATGCGCTTGATGTAATCGGTCTTGTTGTCGCTGGGCAGTTTGAAAACGGCGACGTCACCGCGCTCGGGCTCGGCGTAGAAGACGCGCCCGGCTATCAACGGCAAGCTAAAGGGCAGGGAATGTCGGCTGTAGCCGAAGGAAAACTTGGATACGAACAGGTAATCGCCGACCAGCAGCGTCGGCTTCATGGACCCGGACGGAATGTTGAACGGCTCGTAGGCGAATGTTCTCACGAAAATGGCGATGGCGGCGGCGTAAAGCGCCGTCTTGATCGATTCCCGGGTTCCGCTTGTCTTGCCTTTTTGCATTAAAAATTCCATGCAACAAATTGAAAAACAATAATTGCTTAGGAGGAATTGCCTGGGCGCCGCCCGATGAAGCCAGCCGGCGGCGCCGCTGTCAAGTCGCTTGGCCGCGGCTTGCGCCCTTACAACGCATCACGGCGCGGATAGGGCGGAAATGACCACCATGGCGTGGGCCATGTGTATTTCGTCGGTCAGGCTGAGATCGATCTGGGCCGTCATGCCGTCCGGCGTCAAATCGTCGAGACGTTTTCTCGCGCCGCCCGTCAGGACCAGAAACGGTTTCCCCGACGGTAGGTTCTGAACCCCCATGTCGCGCCAGTAGACTCCCTGGCGTATGCCCGTGCCGAGGGCCTTGGAACAAGCCTCCTTGGCGGCGAAGCATTGGGAATAGACCGCCGCCGGGTTGGGGCGCCGCCGCGCCCGGGCGCATTCGATGTCGGTGAAGAGGCGCTCGACGAAACGATCTCCGAACCGCTCGAGGGCCGCGGCCATGCGTCGGATGTCAAGAAGGTCGGTGCCAATGCCAACGATCATCGGGCTGCCTTGTCTTGCCCGAGCGACGTCACGCCGAGCGCTCTCCGGTCGTTTCGGCGCGTGCCTTGTCCATCAGCGAACGCATGCGTTTAATGGCGCTTTCCAGGCCGCCGAAGATAGCTTCGCCGACCAGGAAATGGCCGATGTTGAGCTCGAAGATGGTAGCAATGGCGGCGACCGGACCGACGGTGTCGAAGGTGAGACCGTGGCCGGCATGGCATTCCAGCCCGATCCGCTCGGCGTGGGCGGCGGCGGTCACGATGCGATCCAGTTGAGCGGGTCTGGCGTTGATCGGGGCATCGCAATAGGCGCCGGTATGCAGTTCCACAACCGGCGCGCCGAGCGCCACGGCGGCGTCGAGCTGGGCGGCATCGGGCTCGATGAACAGCGAAACCCGGATTCCCGCCTGACTCAGGTCCCCGATAACGGACGCCAAGCGGTCGCCGCCGCCGAGCACGTCGAGGCCCCCCTCGGTGGTTCGCTCCTGGCGTTTTTCCGGCACCAAACAGGCGGCGTGGGGCCTGTGGCGCAAGGCAATTTCCAGCATCTCGTCGGTGGCCGCCATTTCCAGATTCAGCGGCAGCTCGATCTCGCGGCTCAGCCGCGTAATGTCGTGGTCGGAAATGTGGCGGCGGTCCTCGCGCAGGTGTGCCGTGATGCCGTCGGCGCCTGCCTTGGCGGCGGCCTTGGCGGCGCGCAGGGGATCGGGGTGGTCGCCGCCGCGCGCGTTGCGGATGGTGGCCACATGGTCGATGTTGACGCCAAGGCGAAGAGGGCTGTTCATTCCGTTCTCTCCTGTTTCTTGACCATCCGGGGGCCGCGGCGACGCTTCATGAGGCGGTGGTGATGATAGGACGCGATCATCGGTTTCATCGCCAAATAAAAGCTAAACCAAACAACCAATGCCGTCGGGATGCTACCCGCCAACATCGGCGCCATGACGGGCCAAGCGGTCTTCAGCAAATACATCATATCGAAACGCAACAGGGCTTGCAGGATGGCGGCGAACATGGTCGTAAAATCCACGTCCGCGGCGGACGAGGCGTCCCCCACTCCCATCCATGTTCCGAATTCGTAAACCCATAGCCAGATAAACGGAAAAGTCCATGGATTCCCCACCGCCGTCCCGATCGCCGAGGCAACGATGTTGGCCCTGAGCAGCCAGGCGAGGAGCGCCGCCAGCACGAAGTGAAAACCGACGAAGGGTGTGAAGGAGATGGCGGCGCCGCAGGCCGCGCCGGCGGCGAGGGCATAGGGCGTTCCGGGCAGGCGAAAAACGCGATGGCGCAGATATTTGGTCGATCGCCGCCAGCCCGAGCGCGGCCACACGAATTCGCGCAGCCGAACACTCCATGAAATTTTATTTCGCCGTCCGAACATGGCTTTCAATATAGGACAACAAACGGCTCCCGGAGAAAGAATTTGCGTTCAGTTTCCAATGGCTTGACAGGCGAGGACGATTTGTCAGCCGCGCGCCCTTTCGACCGAATTGATGACCGGGGTGGCGCGAAGCGCGGCGATGATGTCGGTCAGGTGCCTGACGTCCCGCACCTCGATATCAAGCATGATTTCGAAAAAATCGGGCGACCGGTTGGTAATTTTCAGATTGGAGATATTGCCCTCGTTCTTGGCAATCAGCGTCGACAAGTTGCCCAGGCTTCCGGGAGCGTTGAGACAGGTCACATGGATGCGCCCGACGCTGATTTCGGCAAGTTCCGCGCTCACCTCCCACGATACATCGAGCCATCGGTCGGGCATGTCGGCGTATTGGGCCAAGGTTTCGCAATCGATGGTGTGGATGGTCACGCCGCGTCCGGTGGTGACGATGCCGACGATGCGGTCTCCCGGCAGGGGGTGGCAGCAACCGGCGAAGTGCAGCGCCATGCCGGGGATCAGTCCTTTAATGGGAACCGGGGCGCCCTTGCCGGCCCGCTTGGCGCGGGCCCTGGCCAGGGGCACGACCTTGCCCGTCTGGCGCTTCTTCTTAAGGGCCGGATAGACCGCCTCCACCACGTCGCGGCCGGTCAGATGCCCGGCGCCGACCTCGACCGCCAAATCGTCGGCGCTGGCCATATGAAAATGTTTGAGCACGCCCTTGAGCGCCTTGTTCGACTTCGAATATCCCTCTTCCGAGAAGGCGCGTTCGATGATCGCGTGACCCAATTCCAGATACTGCTCGCGTTCCTTGGCACGGATGAAGCGGCGAATGCGGGCGCGTGCCTTGCCGGTAACGACGAAACGCTCCCAGGTCGGCGACGGGGTTTGCGCCTTCGACGTAATGACCTCTACTTGATCGCCGTTGTTGAGCCGGGTTCGCAACGGCATGATACGGCCGTTAATCTTGGCCCCGACGCAGCTGTCGCCGATCTCCGAATGGACGGCGTAGGCGAAGTCCACCGACGTGGCGCCGTGCGGCAGATTGATCAAGTCGCCCTTGGGGGTGAAGCAGAACACCTGATCTTGGAACATCTCCAACTTGGTGTGCTCAAGGAATTCTTCCGGCCCCGAGGTCTGTTCCAGGATGTCGAGGAGTTCGCGCAACCAACGATATTGGCGGCCGTCGGTCTTGGCGATGCCCTGCTTGTATTGCCAGTGGGCGGCGACCCCGATGTCGGCGATTTCATGCATGTCGTGGGTGCGAATCTGTACCTCGATGCGGTGGCGCTCGGGTCCGATGACGCCGGTGTGCAGCGACCGATAGCCGTTCGGCTTGGGCATCGAGATATAGTCTTTGAAGCGGCTCGGAACCATGCGATAGGCACCGTGAATGACGCCCAGCGTACGGTAACAGTCCTCTATAGTATCGACGACCACGCGAAACGCCATGATGTCCGACAACTGCTCGAATGTGACGCTCTTATGCTGCATTTTTCGCCAGATCGAGTACGGAGTCTTTTCGCGTCCCGAAAGCGTGGCCTCGATACCGGCCTCGGTCAGCGTTGTCTGAAGTTCCCCGATGACGCGACCGGCCAGGTCGCCGCCCTGGTCACGCAAAAACTCCAGACGCGCCCGAATGGAATCGCGGGCATCGCCGTTGATTTCGGAAAAGGCCAGATCATCGAGTTCGTTCTTCATCGCCTGCATGCCCATGCGTTCCGCCAAGGGCGAATAGATATCCATGGTTTCCATGGCGATAACGCGCTGTTTTTCGGGGTCGTTCAGGTGATGCAGGGTGCGCATGTTGTGGAGGCGATCAGCCAGCTTGACCAGAAGGACACGGATGTCTTCCGACATGGCAAGCAGAAGCTTGCGGAAGTTTTCGGCCTGCTTGGCGTGATCGGACTGGAATTCGATGCGTGTCAGCTTGGTAACGCCATCGACCAAACGGGCAACCTCGGTGCCGAAGTGGCTACGGATCTCGTTCAGGGTCGCCGGCGTGTCCTCGATCGTGTCGTGCAAGAGCGCGGTGATGATCGAGGCACTGTCGAGCTTGTATTCGGTGAGAATTCCCGCGACTTCGAGAGGATGGGAAAAATAGGGATCGCCGGAAGCCCGCAATTGCAAGCCGTGCGCCTTCATGGCAAAGACATAGGCGCGGTTTAGCACGTCTTCGGCGGCGCCGGGGTCGTAACTTTTGACTTTTTCAACAAGTTCGAATTGGCGGATCATGGTACCCGTTGCCGCCGGTCATCCGTCGCATCTTGGTGAAAACCCGCCATTAACCGGGCGGCGCGACGGCCCGACGAGACACCCGTGCCCTTCATCGGGGGACTTTTCACGACCCTCCGTCTTTTTCCTCGGCGGTTACTTCGGAGGCGGCCTCTTCGTCCTCGCCCTTCTCGGGTTTCGCTTCTTCCCCGCCGCCCTCTTTTTCAGCGAGGGCCGGAGCCTCGGGAGCGCCGGCCTCCGGGGCGTACTCATCGGCCTCGCCGACCATCTCTTGCTTCATGGCGATGAGGTCCATCTCGTCCCCTTCGGGCTCGTCCATCTCGACGTGCTTTTGCTGATCCTTGATCAGGGCATTGCCCAGTTCCTCGATGTCGACTGACCCCTCGGCGATCTCGCGCAATGCGACCACAGGGTTCTTGTCGTTGTCGCGCTCGACGGTAAGCGCCGAGCCCGCCGACACGGCACGCGCGCGCTGCGCCGCCCGCATGACAAGATCGAAGCGGTTGGGGACTTTGATGATGCAATCTTCAACGGTTACCCGTGCCATGCGGCCCTCTCCGGAAATTCATGTAGCGAACCAGGAGTATATATATTGTGCAGGGCAGCAAACGCAAGTCGGACAGGCCTTATTCATCGCCCGCCTCCTGCAAGGGTTCGCTGATCTGGCCCGGCGCCAAGGCCGCGATGAGGGCATCGACGCCGAGCCCCGAAACCGGATGGCGCCAGCCCGGCGCCACTTCGCCAAGCGGCAACAACACGAAGGCGCGTTCGCATAGACGCGGATGGGGCAGAGTGGGCCACTCCCCCGAGGCGCTTACTCGATCACCGTGGGCGAGCAGGTCCAGGTCCAGGGTGCGCGGCGCGTTGAGGGCGCCCCGGCGGCGCCCGAAATCGTCTTCGATCCGGTGCAGGCCCGATAGCAAAGCTTGCGGTGCAAGGTCCGTTTCGACGCGCACCACGCCATTGATGTACCAAGGCTCGCCGGAGGCCGGAATCGGCGCGCTGCGATACCATCGCGAGGCCCGGACGACGGGCGCGCCCGCCGCCCCCAAGGCGGGCAGGGCGGCGCGGCAGGCGCCAAGCGGCGAGCCCCAGCGCGGGCTGGAAAGATTGGCGCCGATAGCGATCAGTATCACGGGCATCGTTCCTTCGTTGCGCCGGATTGCTTGCGGTGGGATCGTACTTGCGACGGACGGCGCCACGGATTAATTAATAAGGTGCGGTTGGCGGATGGGACCGGCATTTGCGGTCCCCTGTCCCCCGGGACGGTTCCGGCCACCGACACGATAGAGCCCAGCCACTTGAAATTAAAGGATTTTACAATGACATTTTATCCCAACGAACGTATCGGTCTGTTTATCGACGGCTCCAATCTCTACGCCGCGGCCCGCGCGTTACGCTTCGATATCGATTACAAGCGCCTCCTCGAATTCTTTGCCGAAAAGGGCCGGCTCATCCGTGCTTTCTATTACACGGCCCTGATGGAGGACCAGGAATATTCGCCCATCCGCCCCCTGGTCGATTGGTTGGATTACAACGGGTATACCATGGTCACCAAGCCGACCAAAGAGTTCACCGACGCCACCGGCCGGCGCAAGATCAAGGGGAACATGGATATCGAACTGGCCATTGACGTCATGGAAATGGCCGAGAATCTGGATCACGTCGTCATTTTCTCCGGCGACGGCGATTTTCGCCGGCTCGTTGAAGCCGTGCAACGCAAGGGTGTCCAGGTGAGCGTGGTAAGCACAATGCGATCGCAACCGCCCATGGTGGCGGACGAACTGCGGCGCCAAGCCGACACCTTCATCGATTTAATGGACCTGCAAGACGAAATCGCTCGTTCCTTCCGGAGCGACGATGAGATGGATGGAACTCCCTCCCATCCCGGCGATCCCGAAATGGAAATGGTTTAGTGGATAGAATCTAACATATGGTACCCATACGACGGCTTCCCGAGTTCACCCGGACAGGCGCACGATGCGCCGTGATGTCATCGCATCACAAGTATCGTGCAACGCATCCGGTGGGCTTGGGAAGCCGCCCAGCGGGTCCCGAATCCCGGCTTCTCGGTGCGTCGGAAACTCTTGACGATGCGATGGCATCGCCGGCGAATTCCCTCCTGCCGAGAAGCCGGGATTCGGGATCGTATGGGTGCCATATGTTAGATTCTATCCACTAGGCGTCCCTCTTCGGTGGCACTTCCCATCCAGGACCCGGCACCCGACTGCCCGCTTTGTCCCAGGCTGGTCCGCTTCCGGGCCACCAATCGCGAGAAATTTCCCGACTGGCACAACGGGCCGGTGCCCTCGTTCGGCGCCGACGACGCGGCCGTCCTGATCGTCGGGCTGGCGCCGGGCCTGCGCGGCGCCAACTGTACCGGCCGGCCCTTCACCGGCGATTTCGCCGGCGATCTTTTGTACGCCACGCTTCTCAAACATGGCCTTGCCGAAGGTGCGTTCGGGGCCCGGGCCGACGACGGCTTCAGGCTGGTGCGCTGCCGGGTCACCAACGCCGTTCGCTGCGTGCCGCCCAAGAACCGTCCGATCGGGGCGGAGACCGCCGCCTGCCGGCCCTTTCTGACCGAAGAGATTGCCGGTCTTGCGTACCTCAAGGTCATCGTGGCCTTGGGCGTGGTCGCCCACGGCGCCGTGTTGGCGGCCTTGGGTCTGCGCAAAAGCGCGATGGCCTTCCGCCACGGTGCCATGCACCAGCTTACCGCCGGCCGAATTCTGGCCGACAGCTACCATTGTTCGCGTTACAACACCAATACCGGGCGTCTCACGGCGGCCATGTTCGACGCCGTGTTCGCGGCCGTCGTCGAAGAATTGCCACCACCTTGACGTGGCCGACGCCTATGGTAGTGGATAGAACCGCCGGGAAGTGGAGAGTACCTTGGAAATTGTCTGTCTCGACCTTGAAGGAGTCCTGATTCCCGAGATATGGGTCGAGGTCGCCGAACGCACGGGAATCGATGCCCTCAAGGCCACGACGCGCGACATCGCCGATTACGACGTCTTGATGCGCCATCGCCTGGATCTCATGGCCGAACATAACCTCGGCATCGACGAAATCAGCGCCGCGGTCGCCACCATGCGGCCCTTGGACGGCGCCGAGGCGTTCCTGGAAGGATTGCGAGAACGCTTTCAGGTCGTCATCTTGTCCGACACTTTCTACGACATCACCAAGCCTCTCATGCGCCAGCTAGGCTGGCCGACGCTCTTGTGCCACGCATTGCAAATCGACGGCGGCGGCGCTCTGGTCGATTACCGCTTGCGTCTCGACGACCACAAGCGCCGGGCAGTGAAGGCATTCCACATGCTCAACTTCCGAGTCCTGGCGAGCGGGGATTCCTACAACGACATAGGCATGTTGAGGGAAGCCGACGCCGGCATCTTCTTTCGTGCCCCGCCGAACGTGGAGCGCGAATATCCCGAATTTCCGGTGGTACGCGATTACGACATGCTGCTCGGCGCTTTCGCCGAGGCAAGCGCCCGGCTCGGCGCGCCGGCGCCACGAAAAGGATCAACAAAATGATCGATCTTCATACCTGGCCAACCCCCAACGGGTTCAAGGTCTCCATCATGTTGGAAGAAACCGCGCTGCCCTATACGGTGATAGCGGTCGACATCCATGCGGGCGACCAGTTCAAGCCCGAATTCCTGAAGATCAGCCCCAACAACAAGATGCCGGCCATCGTCGACCGGGATGGCCCCGGCGGAAAACCCTATTCGCTGTTCGAATCCGGCGCCATCTTGCTTTACCTGGCCGAGAAAACCGGCCGCTTTCTGCCCTCCGACCCGGTCGGTCGCTATACGGCCATCCAGTGGCTGATGTTCCAGATGGGCAACGTCGGCCCGATGCTCGGCCAGGCCCATCATTTCCGTCAATACGCGCCCGAGAAACTGCCCTACGCCATCGAGCGCTATACCCGCGAGGCGGGGCGTCTTTACGGGGTGCTCGACCGCCGTCTCGGCGAGGCGGAATATCTGGCCGGCGATTACTCCATCGCCGACATGGCCAACATGCCCTGGCTGCGCTCCCACGAAAAGCAGGGACAAGACCTGGCCGATTTTCCCAACGTGCAACGCTGGTACGACGCGTTGCATGCACGACCGGCGGTACGGCGCGGCCTGGAGGTATTGGCCGAGCGGCGGAAGGACCCGGCCAAGATGGACGCCA
>JASLLZ010000102.1 GCA_030746775.1 Rhodospirillales bacterium
TACCTGCTGAGACGGCTCTTCCGCATAGCTCCCATGATAACCCCCCAAATGGGTTATCTGGGACAGCCCCTAATTTTTTAAATGAGAAAGCATTTTTCGGCGGGGATTACATAACTCCTTGCAATAACGAAACGCTTCACAACAAAAAGCATGATTTGCGCTGCCAGAAGCATCCGAAATTGATCATCTTAGTTGACCAATGTCATTTTAAAATGCCTTAGAAATCTCTATGGTGCACGGCCACAAAGAGTGCTTGTGCATGGCATTCACGGAAAAGTGGTCGAGGGGTAGAACCTTTAAGGAAGGAGATGATGATGAAAGCGCTGATTTGGGGTGTTGCCCTACTGGCCGCGGCGCCCGTGATGGCGGGTGAGCCGGCCATCGTCGACTGGTCGAGCGTTCCGACGACCTAGGTAAAACTGTTCTATCCGGGGCAATCGTCCTACCAATGGCTGCGCAGCGAGGAGCACAAGCGCGCCAACCAAAAGACCGCCGAGGGCGATTCGTGCATCGGTTGTCATGAGGGCGAGGACGAGGAAATCGGCAACAGGATTGCATCCGGCGAAAGATTGGACGAAGCCGATCTCGATGACAAGCAGGGGGTCATCGACCTCAAGGTGCAGGCGGCGCAGGACGGTAAGAACCTCTATTGGCGCTTCCAGTGGAAGACCAAGAACCCGTATCCCGGCCGCGCCCATCCGCACCAAGTCTACGACGGCAAGGAGTGGAAGCCTTACGGCTATCCGCAACTGCACGCCGAAGTTCAGGACGGAAGCCAGCCGGCCGTCTACGAAGACCGCCTGGCGATTATGCTGGACGACGGCACGGTGTCCATGTTCGCCGAGCAGGGGTGCTGGCTGACCTGCCACGACGGCTCGCACGACATGCAGGACCAGGCAATGACGGACGACGTCAAGGCCCATCCGCTGCTTGGCAAGGTCTTGAAGAAAAAGGACGTGCGCAAATACCTGCCGTCGACGCGCACCGACGAAGAGGCGACTTGGGACCAGACCAAGTCGGTCGAGGAAATCGCCCAGCTGAAGAAGGAAGGCCAGTTCGTCGACCTGATGCAGTGGCGCGCCCATCGCTCCAACATCGCCGGCATGGCGGACGACGGCTACGTGCTTGAATACCGCCTGTTCGACAAGGGCAAGAAGATGTTCGCTTCGAACAAGGACAAGGCGAAGCACCAGCCCAAGTACATGTACGACGTCAAGAAAGTCGGCGTGAAGAGCGTGACGGAGAAGACCCTGCGCGACCCGGGCCAGCCTTACGCCCTGGTGCCCGGAACGAACGCCGTGCCGTTCGATTCCAATGCCGGCTGGAAGGCGGGCGACATGATCCCCGCCTACGCCGTCAGCGGCGCGGGCGCTGAAGGGTCGGCCGCCGACAACAACGCGATCAAGGGCGTGTGGAAGGACGGCGGATGGACCGTCGTCTGGCAGCGGCCGCTCGACACCGGCCACCCTGAGGACGACAAGATCCTCAAGGCGGGCGGCGTCTACACCATCGGTCTGGCCGTCCACGACGACAACATCACGACCCGTGGCCACCATGTGTCATGGCCATTGACGCTTGGCATCGGTACCAAGGCGGATATCGAAGCCGTCGAAATCAAGGTCCAGAGAACGGCGAGCGCCAAGTAAGTACGACCCGGATACCAACCCGGCCGGTCAACGCATCGGCCGGGTTGGAACCGGGGAATTCCTTCCCCCCCCATAGAAAATGAATCAGTTCGGCGCGGCATAGCGAACCAGATCGCCGAGCCCGATCCTCGCCATTCCCGGGTCTGCGGATCCGCCTTCCAAACTCCCGAACACACGGCATTTCCGAAAGCGCCGCCACGGCCATTATCCGGCCTAGGGACGTTCTCCATTTCAGCCATAAAAGCGGTCCGCGATGGAATTCAGAAATGCCGTTTTCTCATACACGACAATTTTTTCAAAGTTGATTCTAATCATTGTTGAGCCATTGGATGAATGTTAATTCGCGCGGCCATTCGGATTTGCCGGCCAAGGAGAAACAGGGGTGCGGAAGGCAGAAAAAGAAGCCCTTCAGGAGATAAATGAGCATTGGCCGGGTTGGCCTTTGACAAGGATCAATGTGCGATCGGTCTAGCCCGTTTAGAAAGAATGCAAGGAAAACACTCGTCGGAGATTTAGCGAAAGAAGCCCTTATTTGATTATTCGAAAGGAAGACTATCGTGCCAGCACTTCAGTTCCTTTCGCGTCGCGTTATCACCGTTGTGATCGCGGCGGTCGCGGTAATCGCGGTCAGCGTGGCCCTGGCCTTTGAGCCGGTGACTCGCGACTTCGTCGCCCAGGATGGGGTTTGCCTTTACTGCCACGCCCCCTTCGACGAAGACTTGCTGAGCGATGCCCGCCACCCCGGAGACACCGCCCAGCCGGCGGCCGATTGTGCCGATTGTCACGTCACCCCCGGCTTCGCCGGCTTAATCTTCACCTATGGCCATCTGGCCAGCTTCACGGATTTCTACGGCGGTTTCCGCAGCGCCTATGCGGAGCGCGCCGGGGATTGGGTGGCGCCCTTGGCGCGGCGCTCGCACCGTGTGCGCGACGGCTATCGCGAGACCGACAACGCCAGCTGCCGCTGGTGTCACGACTACGCGGACATCAAGCCTAAGAAAAAACGCGGCCAGCGCAGCCATCAAGAGGCGATCGACGAAAAATTGGGTTGCATCAACTGTCACTACAATCTGGTGCACAGGGAGATTGAACCGCGCAAGGGGTTCGTCAAATGACGGTGCTCACCAAGGCGACCGGTGCCGGCAACGGATTTACGAATGGAGATCGCAATGCGCGATACATCGGGTGAAAAAAGGGCTCTGACCCGCCGCGACGTCCTCAAGGGCGCGGCGACGGGAGCCGTCGCGGCCGCCGCCGCCGGCGTCGCGGCGCCGGACGAGGCCAAGTCAATAGAGCCGGGGATTCCCGACCCGCTCCCCACATATGGGATGGTGATCGACACCCGCCTGTGCATCGGCTGTCATGCCTGCAGCGTCGCCTGCAAGTCCGAGTTCGACGTCCCCCTGGGTGAAACCCGATCCTGGGTGGAGTATGTAGAAAAGGGCAACTATCCGAACGTTAGCCGCAGTTTTCTTCCCAGGCTGTGCAACCATTGCCGCCATCCCCAGTGTGTCGATGTTTGTCCCACCGGGGCGACCTGGAAGCGCGACGAAGACGGCATCGTGGTCATCGACGAGGGCATATGCATTGGCTGCAAGTACTGCATGCAGGCCTGCCCCTATGACGCCCGCTTCCTCAACCCGATCAACGGAATCGTCGAAAAGTGCAGCTTCTGCATCCATCGAGTGTCGAAGGGCATGGTCCCGGCCTGTGTCGAGACCTGCGTCGGTGGCGCGCGCGTCTTCGGCGATATCACCGACCCGGAAAGCGAGGTCTTTAAACTCATCGAGAAAAATCCAACCACCGTGCTCAGGCCCGAGAAGGGGACCGAACCCAACGTCTTCTACATCGCCGCCGACCACACCGATGAACACACCAAGTTGAGGGGCCGTTACGTAAGCGTGACAACCCACCGTCGGCAGAAGGAGAGGATGTAGTCATGGGAGCGGAATTAACCTGGGGCCTTCCTGTCATCGGCTACCTGTTCCTGGCCGGCGTCGGCGCCGGGGCGGTGACGGTCAGCGCGTCGGTGCTGTTGCGCGGCGGCGGCGGTGGATTTGGCGGCCGCCACTTCGCGGTTGCGCGCTATGGCGCTCTCATCGGTCCGGCTGCCGGTCATACTGGGTACCTTGATGATTATCGCCGAACTGGGGCAGCCCTATCGCGCCTTGAACCTGTTTAAAGTCATCAACCTATCGCCGATGAGCGTCGGGTCGTGGCTGCTCTTGGTGTTTATCAACGTCAGCCTTGTCTATGCCTTCTTGTATCTGCCATGGGGCTCCGTGTTCGGCCGTTGGCAGGCCCCACTGCGGCGAGGGTTGGCTTGGGTTTGTGTCCCGCTTGGCATCGGCACGGCGATTTACACGGGCGTCATGCTGGGCGCCATGCCGGCGCGGCCGTTTTGGAACTCGCCGGTACTGGCGCTCCTGTTCTTCATTTCGGCACTGTCCACCGGGGTCGCCGTGATCATTCTGGCCCAGGCGCTGACCAGTCGGAAGGGCATGGATTCTTATACCATCCACCAGATACACGAGAGCACCTATCTGCTCACTGCCTCGGACGTCATGCTGATCGGCTTCGAAGTTCTGGTTATCTTCCTGTTCCTCATGTTCGCCCATCTCACCGTCGGCGACGTCAAGTACGCGGTTTCGGTCATCCTGCCGGGTGGCGAGCTGGCCGGGATGTTCTGGCTATGGGTGGTGCTGATCGGCCTTCTGATCCCGGCCTTGATCGAGTTGGCTTTCGTTATCCCCAAGCTGCTCTATCACCGCGATTACAGGGCTCCGAGGGCCGTCGATATCGTGGTGCCGGTGGCCATTCTGATCGGTGGTTTCATGCTTCGATATGTCGTCGTGGTCGCTGGCCAGATTACTGGCCCGGTTGGAATTTAAGGAGGGCACGATGGCAAATCGTCGTACATTCCTGAAGTTGGGTGCCGCCGCCGCGGCCGTCACGCTGGCCGGCCAAGGAGTTCTTAGCCTGACCGGCAACGAAGCCAAGGGCGCGACGCCCAAGCGCAAGAACGGCCATCCCGCGCCGCTCGCCAAGGGCGGCATCGACTACTCGCCCCGCACCGGGGTCAAGCGCAAGGCCGTGCCCACGGCATGCTGGCAATGCGTCACCCGGTGCCCGGCCATCGGTTACGTCGAGGAAGGCCGCTTGGTCAAGATAGGCGGGCAGCCTAATTCCATCCGCTCGCGCGGGCGCATCTGCGCCAAGGGACAGGCCGGCGTAAACCAGCCCAACGACCCGGACCGTATTCTTTATCCTATGAAGCGCGCTGGCGCGCGCGGCGAGGGGAAATGGAAACGGATTTCGTGGGACGAGGCGCTGACGGAATTGGCCGGGCGTCTCAAGAAGCTGAGGGACGACGGCGAGCCCGAGAAGTTCATGTTCCATTACGGGCGCATGAAGGGCAGTTCGTCGAAGCTGATCAAGAGCGTCTTCCTGGCCACCTACGGCACCAAGACGATCGGCAATCACACCTCGATCTGCGAAGGCGGCAAGTGGACGGCGCAGGAGCTGACCTGGGGCAAGCATTACGACAACTGGGATATCGACAACACCCACTATATCCTCAACTTCGGCTCCAACGTCTTGGAGGCGCATACCAACCACACCCCAATCGCGCAGCGGATTTCCCGTGCCCTGGTCGGTCATCCGCTCAAGATGGTGACCTTCGACGTCAGGCTCTCCAACACGGCGGCCAAATCCGCCGAGTGGGTGCCGATCCGTCCGGGAACCGACCTCGCGGTGGCCTTGGCCATGTGCAACGTGATCATGAGCGAGGACCTTTATCGCGCCAACGGCGGCGAGGCGTTCTTGGAATTCTGCAAGGTCACGCCCGATCCCAATGCCACCATGGCGCAAAAAATCAAGACGTTGAAAGACCACCTCGCCCAGTACACGCCGGATTGGGCGGAGAAGATCAGCGGCGTTCCGGCCAAGAAGATCCACGACATCGCCGTCGAATTCGCCAACACCCAACCGGCCTGTGTCATCAGCTACCGTGGCGCCGTGGCCCACTACAACGGCATCGATACCGAGCGCGCCATCCAGATGCTGGCGGCGATCACGGGCAACATCGACAATCCGGGCGGCCGCTGCAAGGCGGTGGGCGCCAGTTGGAAATACCCCAAGGGACCGAAGAAAAAGCCCAAGGCCAGGAAGCTGGCGATCATCGACGGCTTCGAGGGGGACTCGGTATTGCCGACCCATCACGTCAGCCACCAGGTCCTGAAGATGATCAAGGACGGCCGCGCGGGCCGGCCCGAGGTTTACATGTGGTACTGCTACGCGCCGGTCTACGCCAACGGCGAGGTACAGGAAAACATCGACGTCCTCAAGGACGAGACGTTGATTCCCTATTCCGTTTGCGTCAATCCGTTCTATGACGAATCGGCCGCCCTGGCCGACCTCATCCTGCCCGACGCCACGTACCTGGAACGGTGGGACTGGGAGGACCACGTCTCGCCCAACCAGGTGGCCGAATACTATATCCGCCAGCCCGTGATCAAGCCGATGGGCGAGGTCCGCAATTTCGCCGACGTGTGTTGCGACCTGGCCAAAAGGATGGGCTTTCCGCTTGGCTTCAAGTCGATGGAGGACTTCGTCAAGAAATCCTGCCGTCTGACCAAGGCATCGGGTGGTTTCTCGCGCCTGAAGAAAAAGGGCGTCCACCACAACGCCAAGGCGAAGCCGAAATACTACACCTATAAAAAGGAGGTCGGGACCAAGGCCCTATTGGCGGACGGCGTCATCCTTGATGCGGCGACCGGCGTTTACTGGAACTGGAAGAAGGCCAAGGTCGAAAGCCTGGAGGCCGCTCAGGCCAAGGGCTACACCGCTACCAAGGGGGCGTACAAGGCCTACGTCGGACAAAAGATTGGCGACAAGGTCTATGTCGGCTTCAAGCCTGACGCGCTTAACAAGTCGGGGTTCTTCGAGATTTATTCCGATATCATGAAGGACAATGATCTGCCTCCGCTGCCCACCTTTGCCGCGGTGCCCGAACACGCGGGTCTGAAGTCCGACGAACTCATCCTCACCACCTACAAGGTCAACGTCCAAATTCATTCGCGTTCGGCCAATTGCAAATGGCTGAGCGAGATTTTCCATGACAATCCGGCATGGATAAATCCCGCGACGGCCGAAAAGCTGGGCATCAAGAATGGCGCGAAGGTCGTTGCCACCTCCGCCGTCGGCGAGATCGAGGTCGAGGCCCGCGTTACCCCCGCCGTGGTTCCGGGTGTAATCGCCATATCCCATCATTGCGGCCATTGGGAATACGGTCGCTATGCCTCGGGCAAGAAATCGGCGGCGGGCCATGTCGAGGACAAGCACGACGACCTTAAATGGTGGACCACCAACGGCGTCCATCCCAACTGGATCATCCCCAACAGTTCCGACCCGGTGGCGGGTCAGCAAAGGTGGATGGACACGGTGGTCAAGGTGACGTTGGGACCCACCGCCTGATGCAAGCGGCGGGCGTCGTTTGCTGATTCTGGTTGACCGCCCGCCGTAACGTTCCCTTTACTCCCCGCCATGAAAGTGAGTGGAGGTCCGGCTGCGCCGCCCGCCGTCTGGCTCTTGATCGACGACCGGGCCGGCAATCGCGGTCAATGTCTTGGCGTCGCCGAGGCCTTGGGCCTGGATTTTCGCGTCCGCGATATCGAATACTCAACCCTCGGTGGCCTGCCCAACGGACTGATCGGCGCATCGTTCGCCGCCTTGACCGGACCCAGCCGCGTCGGACTGGCGCCGCCCTGGCCCGATCTGCTTATCGCCGCCGGCCGTCGCACCGCGCCGGTGGCGCGCGCCATCAAGCGGCGTAACCGGGGCGCCACCTTTCTCGCCCAGATCATGGACCCGGGTAGTCCGGGGGCGGCGGATTTCGATCTCATTGCCCAACCGACCCACGACGGGGGACCCCGACGGCCCAATGGGATATCCATCATCGGCGCTCCCCACCTCGTCACCGCCGATCGCCTGGCCGAGGCGGCGGATCAGTGGCGGGGCCGTTTCGAGCCCTTGGCGCGGCCATGGATTGCCCTCATCGTCGGCGGCTCTACCCGGCGCCGGCCCTTCACCGACGAGGCGGCGCGCCGTCTCGGCCGACTGGCCTCGGCCATGGCGCGCGAGGCGGGGGGGTCGTTGCTCGTCTCGACGAGCCGGCGCACCGGGGCGGCGGAAGAACCCCTGCTTGCCGCCATCGACGCCCCGCACCGGATCCACCGCTGGGGGGAGGCCGGCGACAATCCTTATTTCGGATATCTGGCGCTGGCCGACGCCGTCGTCGTCACCGGTGATTCGGTTTCCATGTGTTGCGAGGCTTGCGCCGTCCCCGCTCCGGTCTACATATATGCCCCCGACGGCGCCACCCAGTCCAAGCACGCGCGCCTCCACGCCGAACTGTTTGAAAAGGGCTATGCCCGGCCCATGACAGAGCGCCTGGAAACATGGAGCCATCCCCCCCTCAACGCGGCGCAAGACGTGGCGCGTGAAATCGCGGCCCGCTTGGCGGTCCGTGCCAACGCCAGAGGACAACGCGCATGACCAAGCAATCGATCGGCCTTGACGACAATCTCTACGCCTATCTCTTGGACGTGTCGTTGCGCGAGAGCGACGTGGCGCGGCGGCTGCGCCAAGAGACGGCGGGCATGGCCAAGGCACGCATGCAGATCGCGCCCGAACAAGGACAGTTCATGGCTCTGCTGGTTGAACTGATCGGGGCACGGAAGGCCCTTGAGGTCGGCACCTTCACCGGTTACAGCGCGCTATGCGTGGCAATGGCCCTGCCGTCCGGGGGGCGCCTCGTGGCCTGCGACGTGAACGAGGAATGGACGGCGATAGGAGAGCGCTACTGGAAGGAAGCCGGTGTTAGCGACAAGATCGAGCTGCGCCTGGCGCCGGCGATCGAGACCCTGGATGCCCTGATCGCGGCGGGCGAGGAGGGGACCTTCGACTTTGCCTTTATCGACGCCCACAAGCCCGAGTACGAGGATTACTTTGAGCGCGCCCTTACGCTCCTCAGGCCGGGCGGCCTGGCCTGCGTCGACAACGTTTTGTGGCGCGGCCGCGTGGTCGATCCCGCCAAGATGGACGGCGAGGACACCCAGGCCATCATGGCCTTCAACCGCAAGATCTTGGACGACGAACGGGTGAGTCTCTCCATGGTGCCGATCGGCGACGGCCTCACCCTGGCCCGCAAGCGGCCCTGAGGATTATCCGGCTAAACAGCCTTGGAGTGGCGCTTCTCGCCCTTGTTCACGTAGGCATCGAAGGCGGCGGCGACGAGACGGACGAAGGGCCGGCCCTCGGCGGTCAAGGTCACGCGTCCATCGTCGACTTGGGCGATGCCGTCCTCGGTCAGGGGTTCCAGGCGTCTCATCGCGTCGCTCAATGTGTCGCGGGCCATGCCGTGGGCTTGGCACAGCGCATCCAGGTCGACGGTCATGTCGCACATCAGGCGTTCGATGATGTCGCGGCGCAAGCGGTCATCGTCACTGAGTCGGACGCCGCGTTCGGTGGCGAAATCGGCGAAGGTCACGGCTTCGCGATAGGTCCTCAGAGGCTGAGTGTTCTGGACGTAGCCCTGGGGCAGGGAACCGATGGCCGAGGCGCCGAAGCCGAGGAGCACCGGCGCCGTATCCGTCGTGTAGCCCTGAAAATTACGGTGCAATCTCCCTTCCGCATGGGCCACCGCCAAGTCGTCGTCCGGACGGGCGAAATGATCGAAGCCGATGCGCAGGTATCCGAGTTCAACCAGACGATCCGCCGCCGCCTCGGACTGGCGCCAGCGTTCCGAGAAATCGGGCAGGGTCTCGTCCTTGATAAGCTTTTGATGGGTCTTCATCCACGGCACGTGGGCATAGCCGAACAACGCCACTCTGTCGGGTTTCAGGCGGGCCGCCAAATCGACCATCTTGACGACCCGTTCGGTGGTCTGGTGGGGAAGTCCGTACATCAGGTCCATGTTGATGCCGGCGATGCCTTGATGGCGCAACCATTCAACGACGCGTTCGGTAACGTCGAAAGGCTGGATGCGGTTGATCGCCTCTTGGACTTCGGGGTGGAAGTCCTGGACGCCGATGCTGGCCCGATTGACCCCGGCCAGGGCAAGGGCCTCGACATACTCCCGCGTGGTATCGCGGGGGTCCATTTCGACGGCTATCTCTGCATCCGGACCGACGTCAAATCGGGCGTGGATTCGTTCGCTCAGACGTTGCCAATCGGCCGACTTGATGAGCGTCGGACTGCCGCCGCCCCAATGCAGATGGCGGGCGCGAGAGCGCTTGCCCAAGGTATCGGCGACCAGATCGATCTCGTCGAGCAGTATGTCGAGATAGCGCGCCACCGGCTCGTAGCGGCGCACGATCTTGGTATAGCAGCCGCAAAACCAGCACAGCGTGTCGCAATACGGGATATGGAAATAGAGTGAAAGATCGAGCCCCGGCGAAAGTTCAGACAACCAGCGGCGATAGACGGTTCCGTCCACCGCTTCGGTGAAATGGGGCGCCGTCGGATAGGAAGTATAGCGCGGCACCCGAAGGTCGTATTTCGTCGCCAAGTCGGCTTTCATGGGCTCCACTTTACGTCGCCACCGGCGCCCTTTCCTTGAGTCACGTCAATAGGGGATGACAACGCCAACTATAGACCCAAAGCGGAGCATCGTCATCTCGGTACCGCCGGGCGCCCGTTTGACAGCCATTTGTAAGCTTACTACTGTTTCCAAGGGGGTGCGGCCGATGAATAACGTCAAGGACAAGATGCTGTTTATCGACCCGGCGGTGGGAATGAAGCCGCCCCCATTCACCCACGATCCCCTGAAGGCATTGGTGGTGCCGAGACCGATCGGCTGGATCAGTTCGATGAGCGCCGCCGGCGTCGTCAATCTGGCGCCATTCAGCTACTTCAACCTGGTTTCGGGCGATCCGCCCTGCGTCATCTATTGCCCCACCGGCGATCACGCCGACGGCGGCGCCAAGGACAGCTTGTTGAACGTCCAGGAGACCGGCGAGTTCGTCTGCGTTCTGGCGAACTACGCGCTCAGGGAACAGATGGTCCTGACCTCGAAACACGTGCCGCGCAATGTCGATGAGATGGCCCTGGCCGGATTGACGCCGGTGCCTTCGGTCAAGGTCAAGCCGCCAAGGGTCGGCGAATCGCCGGCGGCCTTGGAATGCGTCTTCAGGCAAACCATCGAACTGCCGCCAGGGCGTCGCCCCGAACGCAACTATATTGTGATGGGTGAAATCGTCGGCATCCACGTCAGTGAGGAGATCGTCGTCGATGGCAAGGTCGACGTGCGCCGGATGCGGCCCGTCGCCCGTCTCGGCTATGACGAATACGCGGTGATCGACGACGTCTTCGCCATGCCGCGGCCGGATTGACGGGGCGCGGATAAGGAAGGAGCTAGCCATCGCACGCATCGCCTTTGGCGGCTTTCGCCACGAGACCAACACCTTCGCCCCGGCAAAGACCGACCTGGACGCCTTTTATGTTCACGGCACCTATCCCCCGCTGAGCCGGGGCGTGGCGCTGTTCGACGCGGTGGCGGGCCTCAACATTTCTCTCAACGGCTTTCTTGACGAGGTGCGCCGCCAGGGCCACGAGCCCCTGCCGATGCTCCTTTGTTACGCCAAATCGGGCGCCCATGTGACGCGCCACGCCTTTGAGACCATCGTCGCCATGATGCTCGACGACCTTGCCGCCGCCCAGCCGCTGGACGCGGTCTATCTGGACCTGCACGGCGCCATGGTGGCGGAGGATTACGACGACGGCGAAGGAGAGCTGATGCGCCGCGTCCGCGCCGCCGTGGGGCCGGCGCTGCCGGTGGTGGCGGCGCTGGATTACCACGCCAACGTGACACCGGCGATGATGGAAAACGCCTCGGCCTTAGCCGTCTATCGAACCAACCCGCACATGGACAAATACGAGACCGGCGCCCGCGCGGCGCGCCTTGTGCACGGTTTGCTGAACGGCGAGGCCTTGCCGTTCCAGGGGTATCGCCGCCTTCCTTTCCTTATCCCGTCTTCGTGGCAATGCACCCTGGCCGAGCCGTTGCTCACG
>JASLLZ010000103.1 GCA_030746775.1 Rhodospirillales bacterium
CTCCTTCTCGTTAGAGACTTTGAATCACATCAAAACCAATTTGTGAATCCCCTAATTGAGTACAGAGCCTAGGGCATAGTCCACTAACGTGGACTCGCGCCTGGGCGCGGCCCCGATGGGCTCGGCTCCCCGGCGGCCTAACCTTCTTCCGTTCCGTATCCCTTGCCCGGAGTCTTGTAGGCCTTTCTTGGCGGGCTGAAGATATCCAGAATGATGGCCGGTTCGTCGCCGCCGCGCACCGTATGCGGCATGCCGCCCGGTGTGTACCAGAAGTCGCCGGCCCGCGCCGGAACCTCGAGGCCGCCCTGGATACGCACGCATTCCCCCTCCACAACCAGACCCCATTGCTCCTCGGGGTGGCTATGGGTGTCCGCCGTGGCGTTGGCCGGAACCTCGACGACCGACAACATGACGTTTTCGCCAAAGAATATCCGGGTGGTGATGCCGCCGCTGAGCTCACGCCGCAGTCCTTGCGCCATGTCCTTGAGGTTGAAGAACCCTTCTTCCGCCATGCTTGCCTCCTATTCCCGAAGTCACGGTCTTGGCCGGCGCCCGCCGGTCGCCCCAACGACGTCGCGGGAACCGATTGCGGATCGGAAATAATTGTCAAACCTACACCACGATTGTAGCGCGATCAACGAAAGGCCGACGGCGTGTTAGCGTTCGATTCCCATCTGCCGTTTCTTTTGCCACCCGCCATCGAGGCCTAGCACCCAGGCCTCGGAATAGAGATAGGCGGTGGTGCAGGCATGGCCGGGGGTCAGCAGAACGCGGTTGCCCGGGGTCTCTCCCGCGCCGCCGACGACGCTGTGTTCCTCGGTCATGTCCATTATTCCATTGGGCCAGCCGAAGCGCTCGGCAAGAGGCAGATCGGATCCCACCGCCTTGAGGCCGGCATCAAGGGTCGCGCTAACCCCGTGGGCGGTGATCACCGTGGCAAGGACGTAGGCGCCCTGGCGCCACTCATGGTGGGACAGATCGCGGGCATGGCGAAGGCTGGAATAAATCCACCCCCCGGGAGACACCCGCAGGCACGCGTGCGGCGGCCAAAGGTCGAAGGTATAGCTGCCTGCGACGACGATGTCGGCGGCGGGGTCGGGATCGGCGTCGCCGACGAACGCCATAAGGTCGGTTGCAAGCTGCCCGACCGCAGCGGCCCGCTTTCCGTCGTCGGGATCGTGTAGGTGGCCGTCGTAGAGATGCCATCCGGCGAACAATCCCGCCTCGACCAGTTCCCCCGCCAGGGCCCTTGCCTCCCGTCCCATGGGGACACCCGAACGGCCCAAACCCGGGTCGATGTCCAGGCGCAGCCCGACGCGGGGCGGACGTTCCGTGCCCAGGGCGGCGCGCCACAGATCGATGCCGGGCCGTGAATCGACAAGGGCGGACAAGCGCGCCTCGGGATACCTGCGGGCCGCCGCCAGGACACGCCCGACGGCCCTCGGGTTGACCGATGGATAGGCCCACAGGACCTCGCGCGCGCCGGCGGCGAGTACCATCTCGACCTCGGCCGGCGTCGCGGTCTTGAAGGCGGCGACGCCCTGATCCATCAGATCGGTTATCAGCCACGGTGCGCGGTGGGTCTTGACGTGGGGGATCAGCCGGCCGACCCCGCCGCAGGCCGTGGCGGTGCGCGCCAGGTTGTGGCGCACCGCCCGATGATCGATGACCAGGCACGGGGTCTCAACCTCGCCCGGTGGTATCAGCGCCGAACCCGGTGACCCCGTCATGTCGCCGTTTCCGGATTGAGGCCGCCGAAGAGAAAGATGTGCTTCATGGCGCGGCCCTCCGTGCCGTTCCTTGCCTGAATTGGTATCACACTCCCGGATTGAGCGTCGAATCGTTCTCTTGGGGCCAGGAAATTTCCCGCCCCAGCCGGACTGCCGGGCGATCGGCTTCGGCCAACGGCTCGGCGGCTTGGGCCGGCGCCCCGGGGTTTCCCGGCAAGGTCTACGATTGGCCGGCGGTGTCAGTCGAATGTGGCGATGGCGACGCCGCCCGATTCCATGCGCGACAGATTGTAGATCGTGCGCTCGCGCCCCAGGCGGGCATGATCGCGGGCCAGGGCCTCCGCCCCGTCGGCGTCGCCGGCGGCGATCAGATCGATCATCCGGCGGTGTTCGTCGATGACCCGTTTCAGGTGGTCGGCAAGGGAATCGTCCCCGGTGTGATCGTCGCTGAAGGCGACGCGGGATACTCTCAGGCCCTCGGTGAGCAGGCGCTCATAGGTGGCGGCGACGTAGGAATTGCCGCAGCATTGGGCAATCGCCACGTGGAAGTTCTTGTTGGCCTCGATCATCGCGTCGGCGTCGCCCCTTGCCGCCGCTTCCTCGAATGTCCCGGCGTGGTCCTCGATCATCGACAGTTGGCCCGGATCGTGGCGCACCGCCGCCCAGCGGGTCACCGCCCGTTGGCACAGGTCGATGGCCTCAAAGTACTGGCGCATGTTGTTGATCTCGATGGACGCGACCCGCGCCCCGCGGTTGGGCAGAAGGACGACTAGCCCCTCGGCGCTGAGCCGGATCAACGCCTCGCGCACCGGCGTCCGCGACACGCCCAGTTCCTTGACCAGCGTGGACTCGTCGAGATCGGCGCCGGGTGGTAACTCCAAGCGCAGGATGCGCTGGCGGATCATTTCGTAGGCACGCAGGCTGCTCTTGCCCTTGGGAATGCCGTTCGCCGTCGCGCCCTTGGCCCGTGGTTGGATCATTTTCGCCTCCGGCCCACTCGCGCCCGTTGACTCAACGCGCCTGGCACGGCATTTTTGTATACACCGTGTACAGACTGGATGCAATCAACCATGTCTTGGATCATTGGAGTGGATGTCGGGGGAACCTTCACCGATTTCTATGGTTCCGACATCGCATCTGGCGATTATGTCGTCCACAAGACGGCTTCGACACCCGACAATCCGGCACGGGCCATTGCCGACGGCCTGAAAGAAATGTGCGCCGAGCACGGCATCGCCGCCGCCGACGTGGTGCGGCTGGGCCACGGCACGACGGTCGGCACCAATACCTTGATCCAGCGCCGCGGCGCGCCGGTCGCCCTGATCACGACGCGGGGTTTCCGCGATCTTCTGGAAATCGGGCGCCAGACGCGGCCCCACATGTTCGACATGCAGGTCGACCGGCCCGAGCCCTTGGTGCCCCGGGAATTGCGCCTTGAGGTGACGGAACGGGTTGTGGCCACCGGCCAGATCCTGCGCGACATGGACCAGGCCGACGTCGAGAGGGCGGTGGCGGAAGTCGCGAAAAGCGACGTCGAGGCCTGCGCCGTCTGTTTCTTGTTCTCTTTTCTGGATCCGACTCACGAACGGGCGGTCGGCGCCGCCTTGCGCCGGGTCCGGCCCGACCTCTTCATTTCCCTTTCGTCGGAGGTTCAACCGGAATTTCGCGAATACGAACGGCTGTCGACCACGGTGCTCAACGCCTATCTGCAGCCGGTGATTTCCACCTACCTGGATTATCTTGAAAAGACCGTCGGCAAGGACTTGATCGGCGGACCCATCGGCATCAATCAGTCGAGCGGCGGCTTGATGTCCCTCGACCGGGCCCACGATTATCCCATCCGCACCGCCCTTTCCGGTCCCGCCGCCGGCGTCGTCGGCGCCGTCCACGTGGCCCGCGCCGCCGGGCGCCCCAACGTCGTCACCCTGGACGTCGGCGGCACCAGTGCCGACGTCTGTCTGGTCCGCGATCACGCCGCCGGGACCGCCTTCAACCGGACGGTGGCCGACTTTCCGGTGCGCCTGCCGATGGTCGATATCGAAACCATCGGCGCCGGCGGCGGCTCGGTCGCCTGGTTCGATCGCGACGGCCTGATGAAAGTGGGGCCGATCAGCGCCGGCGCCGCGCCGGGACCGGCCTGCTACGGCTTGGGCGGCGACCGGGCGACGCTGACCGACGCCAATCTCATCCTGGGCCGCCTTTCGCCGGCCGGCCTGGTCGGCGGCCGCATGCCCCTCGATCCGGCGGCGGCGCGGCGCGCCGTCGAGCCCCTGGCCGACCGCCTCGGCATCGCCGTCGAAGGCGCCGCCCATGGCATCATCGGCATCGCCATTTCCAACATGGTTCGCGCCATCCGCGCGGTCTCCGTCGAGCGCGGCCACGATCCACGCGGCTTCACCCTCATGCCCTTCGGAGGCGCCGGCCCGCTGCATGCCACGGACGTCGCCCGCAGCCTCGGCATCGGCGAAATCATGGTGCCGCCGGCACCGGGGATTCTGTGCGCCCACGGACTGGTGGTCTCCGACCTCAAGGAGGATTTCGTGAGAACGGCGCGCACGGTGGTCGAGGAATCGACCATCGACGCCATCGGCCGAATATTGGAAATCCTCGGGGCGGAGGCCACGGCATGGTTCGAACGGGGGGGCGTGGCGCCGCAAGACCGGCGCGTCGACATCGCCCTCGAAATGCGTTACGTGGGTCAGAACTTCGAACTGCCGGCGGCCATCGACGCCGACCAATTCGCCGGCCACGGGCGCCTGCCCCCGGCGCCGCGCCTGAAGGAGCTGTTCTTCGCCGCCCACGAAACCAACTATGGTTTCTTCAATCCCGACGACGTCGTGGAGGTGGTCAACTTCCGGCTCACCGCCCGCGGACACTTGGCGCTTCCGGAAAAAGCGCCGGTTGCGTCCGCGGCGTCGTCGGCGCCGGCGCCGGTGTCCGAACGAACCATCAACTTCATGCCCGAAGACGCCGTGCCGACACCGGTATACGACCGCCACCGACTGGTCCCCGGCCATCGCCTGAAGGGACCGGCGGTGATCGAACAACTGGATGCCACGACGCTGGTCTATCCCGGCGACGAACTGGTCGTCGACGAAGGTCTCAACATGGTAATCGAGGTATCGTCATGACGGGCCCGGGCACCGCCAACGATCCCATCACCCTGGAGATCATGCACAACGCCATCCGTTCGGTGACCGATGAGATGTTCATCGCCCTCATGAAGAGCGCCTATTCGACCAATATCAAGGAGCGCCACGACCACAGCGCCACGGTCCTGGACATCGACGGCCGGCTGGTCGCCCAGGCGGCCAATTCCCTGCCCATTCATCTGGCCTCGATCCTCGGCCTCGTCGAATCCCTGCTCGCCAAGTATCCCGTGGAAGACCTGCGCCCCGGTGATATCTTCGTCGGCAACGATCCCTACGCCGCCGGCGGCACCCACCTGCCCGACATCAACATGGCGATGCCGGTATTCGCCGACGGAAAGTTGAATTGCTTCGTCTGCAACATCGCCCACCACGCCGACATGGGCGGCATGGTGGCGGGCAGCATGGCCGGCGGCATGAGCGAGATTTATCAGGAAGGTCTGCGCATTCCCGTCGTCCGGCTGTTCGACCGGGGCGAGCCGTGCGGCGATATCTTCGATCTCATCTTGCTCAATGCCCGGGTGCCGGACGAGCGGCGGGGGGATCTTTACGCCCAGGTTGCCGCCTGCCGTCTCGGCGAGCGGCGCATGGGGGAACTGGCCGGGACCTATTCGCCGGACTTGCTGACGGACGGATTCTCCGCGATCATCGGGCGCACCGAGCAACGCATGCGCGCGTCGTTTTCCAAGATTCCCGATGGCGTTTATGAATTCGAGGACCTTCTCGACGACGACGGGCTGGGCACCACCGATATCGTCATGAAGCTCCGCCTCGAAGTGAGTGGCGACCGCTTGACCCTCGACTTCGACGGCTCCTCGCCCCAGGTCACGGGCAACATCAACGCCACCTTGAACGCCACCCAGTCTTCGGTCTGCTACGCCCTCAAGGCGCTTTTGGACCCCGAGGTCCCCAACAATCACGGGGTCCTCAATTCCATGATCATCTTGTGCCCGGAGGATTCGCTGCTCCACTGTTCCTTTCCGGCGGCGACGGCGGCGCGGGCCCACGCCTGCCAGCGCATCGTCGACCTGATCATCGGCGCGATCAAGGACGCGGTACCCGATCTGGCGGTGGGCGCCGCCAACGGCGCCAACACGACGGCGGTGTTTTCGGGCATTGATCCCGGCACCGGCGAACGTTACGTCTATCTGGAAACCCTGGGCGGCGGGTTCGGCGGACGGGCCACCAAGGACGGCACGGACGGCGTCCAGGTCCACATCACCAACAGCGCCAACCTGCCGGTGGAGGCCATCGAGATGGAACTGCCCCTGCTGGTCGAGGCCTACGAACTGGTGGCGGACTCGGGCGGCGCCGGCAAGTATCGGGGCGGCATGGGCATGCGCCGGGCCATTCGGCCGGTCGGCCATACCTGCACTTTCAGCGGCCACGGCGAACGGTTCCGCCACCGGCCCTGGGGCATCTTCGGCGGCAAGGAGGGGGCCACCGGGCAGTTTGTCGTCGTCGACGACGGCGGCGCAAGGACGGACCTGGAATCGAAGCCCCTGGGCACCGAATTCACGCCCTCACAGCAGGTTGTCATCGAGACCCCGGGGGCCGGCGGCTACGGTCCACCCGCCGAGCGCGCACCGGAGATGCTGGCCCGGGACTACCGCGGCGGCAGGTTCTCCACCGCCTATCTCAAGCAACACTATCGCTTCGATCCGAAAATGGGAGATAATCCGCAAAAGGGGAAGAAACCATGAGCACGAATTACGACATCATCGTCATCGGCGCCGGAATTTCCGGCGCCAGCGTCGCCTATTTCCTCAAGAAGAAAGGCGTCGGCAAGGTCCTTATGGTGGATCGCGGCGCCACTCCCGCCTCCTCCAACACCGGCAAGAGCTGCGCCATCGTGCGCACGTTCTACACCCTGCCGCTGATGGCGCGCCTGGCCAAGACGGCGGTCGACATGTTCGTGGCGCTGCCCGACGAACTGGGCCAGACCGGCGGCTTCCATCAGACCGGATTCGTCCAGCTTGTCCCGTCCGACTGGGTGGAGACGACAAAGGAAATCACCAATATGCAAACGTCGGTGGGCATCGAGACCAAATTCGTCGACCCGGCGCAGTACGAGCAGCGATTTCCGTGGATGAACCCGGACGGAATCGGCGCCGTCGTCTACGAGCCCCAGAGCGGCTGGGCCGATCCGGTACAGACCACGGAAGCCTATATCGAGGGATTCCAGGCGGCGGGAGGCGACGTGCGGTTCAGAATGCCGTGCCGCCAATTGCTGCGCGACGGCGACCGGGTGACCGGCGTCGAGTTGGAGGACGGCCCGGTAAGCGCCGGCGCCGTGATCAATGCCTCCGGCCCCTGGGCCAAGTACCTGGCCGAGTTCAGCGGCATGGAGCTGCCCATGACGTCGATGCGCGAGCAGAACGCCGTGTGGGAGGTACGGCCCGACCGGCCCATGCCGACCACTCCCTTTTCGTCGGCCATCGAGGCCGTCTACATGCGCGAGGTGGCCGAGCGGCGCTGGCTGATCGGCCGCGGTTTTCCCAAAAAATATTACGAGGTCGATCCCAACAACTTCAAGGAATCGGCGGACAACGACTACGTCATCGGAAGTTATGATCGTATGTTGACCCGCGTTCCGCCGCTTCAGGGAGCGACGATGGTCGACAGCTACGCGGCGCTCTACGACGTGACACCGGACTGGATGCCGTTCGTCGGGCCGCGCGCCGGCATCGAAGGCTACTACGACTTCTCGGGAGGCGGCGGCCACATGTTCAAGACCGCCCCGGCCATCGCCCGGGAGCTGGCCGACTGGGTCGTCGACGGCGAGGCTGCGGACGACTTCCGCCAACTCAGCCATGACCGGGTGGCGGCCGACAACCTGTTCCACCAGAGCTTCGGCGGTAACCGGGTGTGAGACCGGCCAAGGAGTCGAACAAGGGGACGGCGGCGGCCGAGGTCTTCGACCTGCGCTCGGATTTCATCTCCCGGCCCACGGCCGCGATGGTCGAGGCCATGGTCGCCGCGAGCGCTGAGAAGCCCGCCATCGGATTCCGCGAGGATCCGGTGGTGTCCCGGCTGGAGGCGCAGTCGGCCGAACTCCTGGGCAAGGAGGACGCCCTTTTCTGCCCCACCTGCACGCTGTGCAACCAGATCGCGGTCAATGCCTTCTGCCGGCCGGGGGACATCCTTCTCACCCCGCCCAAGGCCCACGTCCTGACCTCCGAGGGCGACGCGGCGGCGGTCCTCTCGGGGGTCCGGGCGGAATGCGTGGAGGCGCAACGGGGAGCGATGCTGCCGGCCGCCTTGGAGGCGGCGTTGGCGCGCCAAGCCGGGGAGGGGAAGGCGAGAATCGGTGCGGTCCTGGTGGAGAACACACACCTGCGCGCCGGCGCTTGCGCGGTGCCCGAAGACAACATGAAAACGGTCGCCGAATTGGCCGCCGCCACCGGCGTCGCCGTGCATCTCGACGGTTCGCGCTTGTTCAACGCCGCCGCCTTCTTAGGGGTCGGGGTGACCGACCTGACCCGCCACGCCGACACCGTGGCGCTCAGCCTGAACAAGGGACTGAGCGCCCCCCTCGGCGCGGTGCTCGCCGGCAGCGCCGATTTCATCGCCGTGGCCGTCGACATACGCCAGCGTTTCGGCGGCGGCTGGCGGCCGGCCGGAATCCCGGCGGCGGCCGGCATCGTCGCCCTTGATCAAATGACCGGGTGCATGGCCGACGACAACGAGAACGCCTGGTCCCTGGCCCGGGGGCTGGCCGCGATCGAAGGCGTTTCGGTGATCAATCAGCCGGTCGAAACCAACGTCCTTTTCGTCGCCGTTGACCGGCCGGGGTTCGACCGCGAAGGCTTTCTGGATCGCTTGGCGGGCAAGGGCGTCCTTTTGATGCCCTACGACGAGGGCACCATGCGGGCCGTGCTCCACAAGGACATTACCGCCGCCCATATCGACGGCATCGTCGGGATTTTCGAGGGGGCCCTCTAGCCGGCTGCTGAAAAAGACGATTTGTTGGCGCCAGATGCTTCGAGACGGCGCTTCGCGCCTCCTCAGCACGAGGGTTAAGGATTCGGGTTTCCTCATCGGGAGGAGCGAGCGTAAGCGAGTGTCTCGAAGGATTGCCGCTACGAACGCCGTTTTTCAGCAGCCTGCCAACCAAGGGTTTCGTCGGCCCGCCGGGACCCGGGGCGCGCGGTCTACTTCCTGGGCTTGATGAGCAGGTTGCCGTAGCGATCGACCTCGGCCAGAAATTCCGGGTGGATAACCGTGGTCGAGTCCATCTCCTCGATGATGGCCGGCCCTTCGATCACGCCCCCGGCGGCGAGCTGGTAGCGGTCGTAGCTCGGGCAATCGACGAAACCGCCGGCTTCGGCAAAGAACACCTGGCGCACGGCGCGGCACGCCGCTTTTACGTCACCCTCACGTTCCGGCAGCTCGCGCAGCTTCGGCTTGGCGATGCTGCCCACCGCCGTGTGGCGCAGGGTGACGAACTCGACCGGCTCGTCCGGTGCCGCGAAGCCATAGGCCCGCTCGTGCTCCTCGTGGAAGTGCCGCAGCATCCCTTCCAACGCGTCCTCCACCTTGCCGTCGCCCAGCGGTATGGGCAGTTCGTAACTCTGGCCGACGTAACGCATTTCGACCTGACGCTCGAAGCCGATGCTGGCGTGCTCCATTCCCTCGCCGACGAGGGCTTTCTTGCCGCGCTCCTCCATTTCGCCGTAGAGCCTGTTCACCGTCTCCGCGTCGAGCTGGTCCGTGCGCTGTATCAAGGTGGTGGAGTAGTCGTGCTTGAGGTCGGTGACCAAAAGGCCCATGGCCGACGTCGTGCCCGGGCTCATGGGGACAAGTATGGTGGGGATCTCAAGTTCGACGGCAAGGCGGTTAGCGTGGACCGGTCCGGCGCCGCCGAAGGCCACGAGGACGAAGTCCCTTGGATCGTAACCGCGCTGAACCGAGATCCGCCGCAAGGCGTTGGACATGACGGTGTTGGCGATCTCGACGATGCCCAGCGCCACCTCGACCACGTCCAAGCCAAGCGGGTCGGCGCACTTCTCCTTGATGGCTTGATAGGCCGCCTCCTCATCGAGGCGCATCTCGCCGCCCAAGAAGTGGTCCGCATCAAGGCGGTGCAAGACCAGGTTGGCGTCGGTGATGGTGGGTTCGGTACCCCCTTGGCCGTAAGCGACGGGCGCCGGATCGGCGCCGGCGCTTTGCGGGCCGACGCGCAGCATGCCACCCGGGTCGACCCAGGCGATGGAGCCGCCGCCGGCGCCGATCTCGACAAGGTCGATCACCGGGGTGCGGATGGGATAGCCGGCTCCCTTGGCACCGCGTTCGGCCCGCGCCGCCGTGCCCACCTCGTACTCCTTGGTGATCCTCGGCGTGCCGTGCTCGATGAGTCCGGTCTTGGCCGTCGTGCCACCCATGTCGAAGGACATGATGTTGTCGAAGCCGAGGACCTGGCCAAGGTGCGCCGAGACGATGACCCCCGCGGCGGGACCCGATTCGACCATGAACACAGGCTTTGTGCGGGCGGCTTCGAACGTCAAGACACCGCCGCTCGACTGCATGATCAGCAACTCCCCCTTCAGACCGGCATCGCGCAGGCGGTCCTCGATATTGGAGAGATAGCGCTCGACAATGGGCCTGACGCCGGCGTTGATGACGGTGGTGCTGGCCCGAAAGTACTCGCGGAACTCCGGCGCCACCTCGGACGACAGCGAGACCACCGCGTCTGGGAAGACCTCTTGCACGATCTCGCGGGTGCGCATTTCGTGCGCCGGATTGAGGTAGGAGTGGAGATAGCACACGGCAAGCGCCTCCACGCCCTCCTTCTTCAATTGTTCGGCCGCCGCGGCGACCGCTTTCTCATCGAGGGCCGTCAGCACCTCACCGGTGGCATCAAGGCGCTCGGGGATACCGAAGCACAGATAGCGGGGTGCCAGGGGTTGCGGCTTCTCGAACAGCAGGTCGTAAAGGGCGGGCCGGATCTGGCGCTGGATTTCCAGCATGTCCCGGAACCCTTCGGTGGTGATGAAGCCGGTCGGTGACAGGTTGCCCTCGATGATGGCGTTGGTCGCCACCGTGGTGCCATGCACCAGGTAGCCCACGTCCCTTGTCTCGATGCCTGCCTCGCGCAGGATGCGTTCGACGGCTTCGAGGAAGCCGATCGACGGATCCTTCGGCGTCGAGGGTACCTTCGCGATCCGGGTTTCCCCCGTCTCCTCGTTGATCAGGATTCCGTCCGTGAAGGTCCCCCCCACGTCGATCCCGAGCCGGTAACGATGTGCCATGTCGGTTCTTATCCTTTCTTCGAGCTGGACCTTGCCGTCACCCCGGACGCTTCGCCGTTCCGGTCTCGTCGACCGTCCACGTGCCGGGATCGACGGCGACCTTGTAGACCGTGCGGGCCCGTTCGAGCGAGACCTTGGCGTCACGCACGTCGCGCAGCACGAGCGCCGGGTCGCGCTCCTCCGGCGGACCCCATCCCCCGCCGCCGCAGGTCTGATAGCTGACAACGTCTCCGGGTTTCACGTCCAGGGTCATCTTCGAGCCCAGCTCACGGGACTCGCCGTCCGGGTTGAGGATGTAGTACGCCTTGCGCCCGTCCTGCCCCCCGAACAGGCCCCACGGACCCCAGCGGTCGCGGTCGGCCAGGATGGTGAAGGTCACCTCGTGGTCGTCGAACTGATAGTCGCGGCGCACGCCAAGGCCGCCCCGGTGCCGGCCCGGACCCTCGGAATCCTCGACCAGTTCGTAGCGCAGGATGCGCACCGGATAGTTGATTTCCGTCTCCTCGACGGGCGCGTTCTCCGTATTCTGGCCATGCGCCTG
>JASLLZ010000104.1 GCA_030746775.1 Rhodospirillales bacterium
GGTGGCGAACAGTTCCAGGACCTCGCCGGCGCGCTGGACGTAGATCGAGCACACCTCTGCCACCATGTCGGTGGCGATGATGACGACGATCTCGTTCAGGCGCTCCTGAGCCGTGCCGGCGCCCGCCATGACGTCGCGCACCCGCGCCAGCAGGCGGCGCGGCGTCGGTGAGGTTTGGCGCTGTGCCATGGTTGCTCCGGGTTGCTCCGGGTTACTCCGTGGTCGTGGGCTCCGGCAGCGTCAGTCGGCGTCTAGCCCGTAGGCGCTGTGCAGCGCGCGCAGGGCCAGTTCCGTGTACTCCTCGGCGATCAGGACGCTGACCTTGATCTCCGACGTCGAGATGACCTGGATGTTGATCCCCTTTTCGGCGAGGGCGCGAAACATAGCCAGCGCGACGCCGGCGTGAGAACGCATACCGACGCCGATCACCGACACCTTGACCACGTCGGCGTCCCAGTCCAGGTCATCGTAACCCAGTTCGCCGCGCTTATCCTTGATCACGGCGACGGCCCGCTCCAGGTCGCCCTTGGTGACCGTGAAGGTAAGATCCGTCGCCTGGCCGTCGGCCGAGATGTTCTGGACGATCATGTCGACGTTGATGTCGGATTCGGCCAGGGGGCCGAAAATGGCGGCGGCGACGCCGGGGCGATCGGCGACCCGCACCAGCGTGATCTTGGCTTCGTCCCGGCTGTAGGCGATTCCACTGACTAGTTCTTGTTCCACGATCTCTTCCTCGTCAACGACAAGTGTTCCTGGTTGGTCGGCAAAGCTCGAAAGGACCCTGAGGCGCACGCCGTGCTTCATCGCCAGCTCGACGCAACGGGTCTGCAGGACCTTGGCCCCGAGCGAGGCCATCTCGAGCATTTCCTCATAGGTGATTTTGTCCAGTTTGCGGGCCTTGGTCACGATGCGCGGGTCGCTGGTATAGACTCCGTCGACATCGGTGAAGATGTCGCAGCGTTCGGCGCCGAGCGCTGCCGCCAACGCCACCGCGGTGGTGTCCGAGCCGCCGCGGCCCAGCGTCGTCACCCGGTTGTCGGGCCCCAGGCCCTGAAATCCGGTAATGACGCAGACTTCGTTGCCGTCCAGACAGCCCCGCAGCGCGTCGGTCTCGATGGATTCGATGCGCGCCCTGCCATGGGTGGCATTGGTGCGGATGGGAATCTGCCAGCCCTGCCACGAACGCGCGGTGATGCCGTCTTCTTGCAACGCCATGGCCAACAGCCCCGCCGTCACCTGTTCGCCGACGGCCACGACGGTGTCGTACTCGCGAGCGTTGTCGCGCACGTTCATCTCTTTGGCAATTTCGACCATCCGGTCGGTCACGCCGGCCATGGCCGAAACCACGACCGCGACTTGGTTGCCGGCGTCGATTTCCCTCTTCACGTGTCCGGCGACGGCCCGAATGCGATCCAGGTCCGCCACCGAGGTGCCGCCAAATTTTTGAACGATGAGAGACACGTTCGCCATTCCTCATTCCTGCCCGGCCATCGGCCACCGGTCACTGGTCCCCGAAGCCCAAATCGCCAGGGAATATGTCGGTATCGGATTAAACTTTGCGTAGAGCCGGTTGAAGCGGCGCGGGCGCCAATACATACTCCAAAAGGACAACGCGAAGCAAGCCCGAGACCAACGCCCATGGCAAAATCTTCCCCGACGACCCGACAGCCCTCGACCGGTACCGCGGCGTCCGACGAGGTGGCGCGTTTCGGCGCCCTGGCCGATGAGTGGTGGGACGCCGACGGCAAGTTCCGGCCCCTGCACCGGATCAATCCGACGCGCATTGCCTTCATCCGCGACCGGGTGGCCGGCCATTTCGGCCGCGATCCCCTCGGCCCCGAACCCCTCACCGGTCTCGAAGTGCTGGATATCGGCTGTGGCGGGGGGCTGCTGAGCGAGCCCATGCGGCGGCTTGGCGCCCGGGTTACGGGCATCGACGCCGGCGAGGAGGCGGTGCGCGTGGCGGCGCTGCACGCCGAACAAAGCGGGCTCGACATCGAATACCGCTCGGTTCTGCCCGAGGCATTGGCCGCCGACGGACGGACCTTCGACGCCGTCCTCAACTTGGAAGTGATCGAGCACGTGGCCGACGTCGGCGCTTTCCTCGCCGCCTGCTGCGCCATGGTCAAACCGGGCGGCATCATGGTGCTGGCGACCCTCAACCGCACCGTGAAGTCGTTTGCCCTGGCCAAGGTCGGCGCCGAATACGTGCTGCGCTGGCTGCCCGCCGGAACCCACGATTGGCGCAAGTTCGTCAAACCCTCGGAACTGGCCGCCGGGCTACGCCCCCATGGATTCGCCATCATCGATATGAAGGGACTGGCCTACCGGCCGTTGGCCGACGAATGGTCGCTGAGCGACGACGTCGACGTCAACTACATGGCGGTTGCGGTGAAACGATGAGACAGGCCGCTAGGGTTCAGTTGGTTTTGCGTGGCAGCCACGGGATGGTGGAGTATTCGATGCCTTCGTCGTCAAGTTCCTTGGTTTCCTCGTCGGTCGCCTCGCCATAGATATTGCGTTGGTCGGTCTCGCCGTAATGGATGCGCCGCGCTTCCTCGGCGAATTCTCCGCCCACGTAGTCGCTCGATTTCTCGACTTCCTCGCGCAGCTTGCCGACGGCTTGCAGAATTTGGTTGGCGACCTCCCGGGCCCGATCCTCGGCGCCGCCCCGGTCGCCCGCCGAACGGATGGCGCGCGGCGCCATGGGGGCCTTGGTCACCGACCGGTTGGAGCACATCGGACACTCGATCTCGCCCGCCTTGCTCTGCGCGTCGTAGGCCGCCCCGTCGCGGAACCACGCTTCGAATTCGTGGTCGTCGGCGCATTTGAGTTTGAACTGGATCATGGTTTCGGGCCGCCGGTCTTGGATTAAGTCCAAAGATAGGTCAAGCCTATGGGAAATCAACGCTCGTGCCAATGATATCCATCATACGGTTAAGAAAAGGAAAATAACGTACTTACGAGCCGGTTTCGAGGCCGAGCAGCGTGTCGAGCCTGTTTTCGAGCTCCAACCGATATAGCTCGTCGCAGCCGCCGATATGTTCACCGTCGATGAAGATCTGCGGCACTTTGCGGTTGCCGCCCGCGCGGTCCGTCATTTCGCGGCGTTTGGCGGCATCGGCGAAGACGTTGAATTCGGTGAATTCGATGCCTTTGTCCTCAAGCAGCCTCTTCGCCCTGTAGCAAAAACCGCAGAACGGGGAACTGTAGATCTCGACTTCGGCCAAGGCGTCATTCTCCGTCGTTTCAATCTCCATATATAGCCATCAAGGCCGGCCCTTAAAGGGCGGGTCGCACGACCCGGGCCAGGGGCGGCACGCCGGCCACGCCGGCGCCGGCGCCGAGCACGGACCCGGTGGAAGGAACATGGTTTTCTTGGCGGCCCAGGGGAGCTATCATTAATAAGGATTTGGTCCCCGTTCCCATAGCGAGGAAATGCGGCGATGGTCGAGAACATACTGGTTGCCGTGGACGGCTCCGATCATGGGCGCAAGGCCGTTGAATTTGCCGCCGACCTTGCCGAAAGTTACGGCGCCAAGGTCACGTTGCTTCATGTGATGAGTTCGCCCGGTAGCAGCCGGGTTCCCGAGGAACTGGAATACTTGGGAAAGCTTGAGCATATCCGAATTACGGAGCAAGATCTCTTGCGTTCGGCCGCCAAAGAAATTTTGCATGAGGCGGAAAACCACATTGGACGTCGGGCAGTGAAGGAATTGGGGGCGACGATTGAAACGGGCGATCCTGCGACGGAAATATTGAAATTCGCGTCTGCCAACGGGGTGGATCTCATCATGATGGGAAGCAGGGGGCTGGGGAATCTGAAGGGACTCCTCATGGGAAGCGTCTCCCACAAGGTTTCCAACCTGGCCACGTGCACCTGCATCACCGTCAAGTGACCGGCGCCGTCGGTCCCCTGGCCGCGACAGGGACATCGGGACCAAGCGGGCTCAATCCTCTATTCCCCCTCCTTCGGTCCGCTTCCGGATCGAACGGCCGTTCCCGTCGCCCGTCGATCCTGGCGGCTTTCCTCCCCTAAGCCGACATCCTTCGGCGTCGGCCCTTGAAGGGCGGGACGCACCACCCGGGCCAGGATCGGATGGCGTGCCGCCAAAACGTCTCTTGCCGACCCAGGGCCCCGCCATGGATTTCCATAAGATCGTCGCGCAAGCAAAGGCCTCGGTCCCGCACCCCGCGCGCCCTGCTATAATCTCGTGCATGTCCATTTTAACGGCCCGCCGCCGCGTCGCCGCGTGGGTTTTGCTCCTGCTCGCCGCCTTCGGCGCCGAACCTATGGCGCTCGCCGCGCCGCCCGCCGGCGCAGCGCCCTCGACCGGCGTCCATACCGTTTTCGTCACCTCCAACGGCTGGCACAGTTCCATCGTCATCGGCCATGGCGGCCTGCCGGGCGGCCTGGTTCCCGAGGCCGCCGACTTCCCGGATGCCCGCTTTGTCGAGTTCGGGTGGGGCGATGCCGAGTACTATCCGGCCAAGGACCCGGGAATCGGCATGGCGCTCGCCGCCGCCCTGGCGCCGACACCGTCGGTGGTCCATATGGCCGGCTATGCGCTTGCCCCGGCGCGCCGCTATCCTACGGCCGAGGTTCTGGCCCTGGAGCTCGACGGGGCCGGCTTTGGGCGCCTCGTCGCCTTCATCGACGCCGCGTTTGACCGCGGCGGGCAGGGGCGGGTGGCGTCCAGCGGACCGGGGCTTTATTCGGACAGCCTGTTTTATCCGGCGCTTGGCGAATTCCACTTGTTCAACACCTGCAACACGTGGAGCGCGCGGGCCCTGGCGGCGGCGGGTCTGGCGCTCGATGTGAAGGGCACCCACAGCGTCGAGGAACTGATGGAACAGCTGCGCCCGCTGGCCAAGGGGCGGGAGGGAGTAACCCGTTCCCCCGACATACAACCCTAACGACGCGGTAGAGACCGGCTGTAAAAGTAACGGTCATTGGACGCCCGGACGAGCGTCTCTTCATGGCGACAAACGCCTGTTCCGGTCAGCCCTCGAAACTGGCAGTTTTCCTACGCCAAGCGGACATTATTTTAGGTTGGCCCTTAAAGGGAGGGACGCACGACCCGGGCCAGGGTCAGCACGTCGACCGCGCCGGCGCCGGCACCGAGCAGGGTCCTGGCGCAGGCCGTCGCGGTCACCCCGGTGGTCAGCACGTCGTCGATCAGGAGAACGCGCTTGCCCTTGATGCGGACCCGGTGGCGCGGCCTGACGGCGAAGGCTCGGGCCAGGTTGCGCCTGCGCGCCGCCACGCCCATGCGCCCCTGGGGCGCCGTCGGGCGGCGGCGGATCAAGGTGTCGGGGTGCGTCTCCACGCCGCTCAATCGCCCCAGGTGCTCGGCCAGCAGCGCCGCCTGGTTGTAGCGCCGGGCGAACAGGCGGCCCCAATGCAGGGGCACGGGCAGAATGCATTGGGCGGCGCCGATCAGATCGTCGCCGGCCCCGTTGCCTCCGGCCCGGGCCAGCCAGCGCGCCAAGGCCGGCGCCGCGTCCGTTCGGTCGCCGTGCTTGAAGGCCAGGATCAGGCGCCGGCTGGCGTCGTCATAGGCGATTGCCGCGCGGGCCCGTTCGAAAACCGGCCGTCGCCGGCTACAGGCGCCGCACAGCGCCCTCTCGCCCAATGAAAATTCAAAGGGAAGACCACAGGCGGCGCATTGAGGCGGGCCCAGGAAGACGACCGGCTCCCAGCACTCGGCGCAGAGCGATCCGGGCGCGTCGACCAACGCGCCGCAGCCCAGGCACTGGGGCGGCAACAGGACATCGAGGGCGCCGCTGGAAAGACGGCCGAGAACGGCGCCCAGCCCGGGTAACGGGGATGAAGAAGGCAATGTCGCCCCCATGAAAGCCGCTCCCGGCCCGCGGGCGGGCCGTTTGGTTCTTTGGAAAACAGCCGCCTTAAAGCTACCATGACCCGAAGAGCATGGGAATTCGGCAAAATCGATCGGCGATGACGGATACGGAAGATGCCATAGCGCAAGCGCGCGCCCTCCATCAAACCGGCGCGCTCGACGGCGCGGAACGCGCCTACCGGGCCATCGTCGAGGCCGATCCCGGTGCCGCCGAGGCCTGGCACCTGCTCGGCGTGGTGGCGGTTCAAAAGGGCGACGCGGCGGGCGCCGAAGACCACATAGAGAGGGCGCTCGGACTCGACGACGCGGTACCGCGTTACCACAACACCCTGGCCACGGTTTGCGTCCTGCGCGGCCTTCCCGAGGCGGCCGAGCGCTGCCTGCGCCGCGCCATCGCCCTCGATCCGGGGTTCGTCGACGCGTGGTTCAACCTGGGCAACGTGCTGCGCGACCTCAAGCGGTCCGGCGCGGCGGAGGCCGCCTATCGGCGCACCCTCGACGAAGACCCCGACCACCTGGACGCCCTCAATAATTTAGGCTTGCTGATCATGGCGCGTCACCGCCTTGAGGAGGCGGAGGCGTTTCTGCGCCGGGCGCGCGGCCTCGACCCGGCCCATACCGGGGTGCTTTGGAACCTGGCCAGCTGCCTGGAACGGCGCAACAGGCTCGACGAAGCCCACCAGATCGTCGAGGCGCTTCTCGAAACTTCACCCGACGACGTGGCGGCGAACCTCATCGCGGCCCGGTTGGAGCGCCGCCAGGGCAACCTGGAAAGCGCCGCCGGACGCCTTCAAACCGTGCTTGCCAAGACAACGGATGACGGCGTCAGGCAAGACGCCGACTTCGACCTGGGGCTGGTTCTCGACCGCCTGGAGCGCCCGGCCGAGGCCTTCCGGGCCTTCGCCCGGGCCAACGGCAGCCAAGCGGTGAAGAGCCGGGCGGCGGGCATCGACGGCGCCGCCTATCTCGATCGGATCGGCCACGCACGGCAATGGTTCGGGGCCGGACGGCTTGCCGCCTGGGGGGCCGCCCCACCGGCCGACGACAAGGCGGCGCCGGTGATCTTCTTCGTCGGTTTTCCGCGCTCCGGCACGACGCTTATGGAACAGATCCTGGCCGCCCACCCGGCCCTTGTCACGACCGGCGAGAACTCTCCCCTGGAAAGCGTCCGCCAGACCATGCGCAAGGAACGCCCGGGTGGGGCGGGCTATCCCGAATGTCTGGAAACGCTTGGCCCCGCCGACATCCGCCATTGGCGCCGGGCATTCTGGAACGACGCCGAGGCGACCGTCGGCGGCACCACGGAGGGCCGCACCCTGGTCGACAAGCTGCCCTTGAACCTGATCCATCTCGGCATGGTCAACCGGTTGTTTCCCGAGGCCAAGGTGATCGTTGCCCTGCGCGATCCCAGGGACGTCTGCCTGAGTTGCTTCTTCCAGAATTTCCGACCCACCGCCGCCATGGTCAATTTTCAGACCATAGAGGGCGCCGCGGCGCTTTACGCCCGGACCATGGACCTGTGGCTCCACTACCGCGACCACATCAGCATGGCGTGGACGGAATACCGCTATGAAGACCTTATCGCCGATATGGCGGGAACCGCGCGGCGGGTCCTCGAATTTCTCGACCTAGAGTGGACCGACGATGTTCTGGACTACCGCCAGGCGGCCCGGTCGCGCACCATTTCGACGCCCAGCTACCGCGACGTGGGCGAGGGGCTTTACGGCCGCGCCGTCGGACGTTGGCGGCGCTATGAAGACCGGCTGGCTCCCGTCCTGCCCCGGCTCGAGCCCTACGTCGAGGCCTTCGGCTACGCCCGCGAGGGTTCATGAGCGGGCCCGCCAAATCGGCGCCGACGGCGGTCTTCGACCGCCGCGCCGTCAGCCGGCACCGCGACCGCGCGGCGCCCGGCCTGGACCAGCATGAATTCCTGCTGCGCGAGGTGGCGGAGCGTTTGGCGGACCGTCTCGACGACGTCAAGCGGCGCTTTCCCCTGGCCCTCGACGTGGGCTGTCATACGGGTCAGATGGCGCGCCAATTGGGCCGGCGCGGCGGCATCGAGGCCCTGGTCCGCTGCGACCTGTCGCCGGCGATGGCGGCGCGCGCCGGTCCCTTTGCCGTTGCCGCCGACGAAGAAGCCCTGCCCTTCGCCGAGGAAAGCTTCGATCTGGTGCTCAGTTGCCTCAGCCTGCACTGGGTCAACGATCTGCCCGGCGCCTTGGTGCAGGTGCGCCGCGCTCTCAAGCCCGATGGGCTGTTCCTCGCCGCCATGCTGGGCGGCGACAGCCTGGCGGAGTTGCGCGCCTCCTTCGCCGAGGCCGAGATCGCCGAGGAAGGCGGCCTCAGCCCCCGCGTGTCGCCCTTCGCCGATGTGCGCGACGCGGGCCATCTTCTGCAACGCGCCGGGTTCGCCCTGCCGGTGGTCGACACCGACGCCATCACCGTATCCTACGGCAATCCCGGGCGCCTGATGGCGGACCTGCGCGGCATGGGCGAAAGCAACGCCGTCGCCGAACGGCGCAAGGGGTTCACCCGGCGCGCCACCCTGGGCGCCGCCCAGGCCCGCTACCGCGCGCTCTTCGGCGGCGCCGACGGCCACGTGGCCTGTACCTTCCGGGTCCTCTACCTGACCGCCTGGGCGCCCCACCCGTCGCAGCAAAAGGCCCTGGCCCCGGGCAGCGCCCGCGCCCGCCTGGCCGATGCCCTGGGCACGACGGAAATCCCGGCCGGCGACAAGGCCAAGCCCTGAACCGTGAAGCCCGGCGTCTTACCGATACCTCGCCGTCACGCCGCCTTGAAAGTCTGGACCCTAATTTCATGGTCGCGCTGTAAAGCCCGCCACAAATCATAGTGCATCTGCTGCGCCAACCAGCTTTCCGGGCTGCCACCAAAGGCTTTTGATAGACGGATTGACATTTCCGGGGAAACTCCCGAATGACCGTTGAGTAATTCCGACAGCGCCTTGCGGCTCACGCCGAGACCGCTAGCCGCCTTGGTCACGGTGAGTCCCAACGGTTCCAGGCAAAGCTCACGGATCGCTTCACCGGGATGCGGGGGGTCGTGCATGTGCATGATCGTTATTCCCTAGTGATAGTCCACGTAGTCGACGTCCATGGCGTCCTGCCCGTCAAAACGGAAGGTCACGCGCCAATTGCCGGATACCGAAACAGCATAGTGGCCCTTGAGCTTCCCTTTGAGGCCGTGCAGGCCAAGTCCGGGTAAGTCCATATCCCGGGGTGACTGGCTTGCATGGAGCCGAGCCAGGATGAGCCGGAGCCGTTTTAGGGTGTTCCGGCTTGACACCGCGCGCCGACCCTGCCTCGAACAAGACCTTCAGTCCCTTGTGTCTAAACCTGACAATCACCCTGTAACTGTAACCCATTACGTGACAGGTGTCGAGCGCCCCAGCTTATGAAAAATGGTTTTGCATCCATTTGAATGGCCCGTTGCCAGCGCCCCGTCATGCCGATACCTTCCGGCCATGAAATTCCCCGATCCCCTGATCGCGGGCACCCTGGTGCGCCGTTACAAGCGATTTCTCAGCGATGTCGCGCTTGCCGGCGGCGACGTGGTCACCGCCCATTGCGCCAATCCGGGTTCCATGCTGAGCGTCGATACCCAGGGATCGCCGGTGTGGCTGTCGCCGGCCCGCAATCCGAAACGTAAGCTGCGCTACACCTGGGAACTGATCGAGATCGGCGGCTCCCTGGTCGGCATCAACACCGCCCATCCCAACGGTCTGGCCGAAGAGGCCGTTCTGGGCGGCGCCATCGCCGAACTGAGCGGCTATGGAAACCTGCGCCGCGAGGTCGCTTACGGCCGCAATTCGCGCATCGATCTGTTGTTGGAAGAGGCGGGCCGGCCGCCGTGCTACGTCGAGGTGAAGAACGTCACCATGCGGCGCGGCGCGGGTCCGGACGACCCGGCCGAATTTCCCGACTCGGTGACGGCGCGCGGCACCAAGCATCTGGGCGAACTGGCCGATCGCGTCGCGGCCGGCGAGCGGGCCGTCATGCTTTATTTGGTTCAGCGTCAAGATTGCGACCGCCTGACCATTGCCGGAGATATCGACCCGGTCTACGCCGAGGCCCTGGACCGCGCCATGGCCGGGGGGGTGGAAATTTTGTGTTACGGGTGCAATATGTCCACCGACGAAATTACCGTGGACCGGCCGCTGGCATTGGCGCTGTGATGGGGTGGCGGTCATCTATTTCCCGGGCGTGGGCGCATCGGCGCATGAAAGCATGATCGGCGGATGAACGACAACACAAGCAGAGAGACGGCGCCGAGGCATGGCCGGTCGATCAAAATCCACGGCCCGGAAGATTTCGCCGCCATGCGCCGCGCCGGCCGGCTGGCGGCCGAGACCCTGGATTTCATCACGCCCCACGTGAAGGCCGGCGTCACCACCGGGGCGCTTGACACCTTGTGCCACGACTTCATCACCGATCACGACGCCGTGCCGGCGCCCCTCAACTACCGCGGCTTCCCCAAGTCCATCTGTACTTCGATCAATCACGTCATTTGTCACGGTATTCCGGGCGCCAGGGAACTGCGCGACGGCGACGCCCTGAACATCGACGTCACGGTCATCCTTGACGGCTGGCACGGCGACACCAGCCGCATGTTCCTTGTCGGCAAGGCCGGCGTGAAGGCGCGCCGTCTGGTCGACGTCACCTTCGATGCCATGTGGCGCGGCATCAAGGCGGTGCGCCCCGGTGCGACCGTCGGCGACATCGGCCATGCCATCCAGACCCTGGCCGAGGCCGAGCGCTTTTCGGTGGTGCGCGAATTTTGCGGTCACGGTCTGGGCCGCGTCTTTCACGACGCCCCCAACATCATGCATTTTGGTACGCCGGGCGAAGGGCTGGTTCTGCGCCAAGGCATGTTTTTTACCATCGAACCGATGATCAATGCCGGGCGCTACGACCTGAAAATCCTGGACGACGGGTGGACGGCGGTGACCAAGGACCGATCGATGTCGGCCCAGTTCGAACACTCGATCGGCGTCACCGCCGACGGGTACGAGGTCTTCACCGAGTCCCCGGCCGGCCTCCACCGCCCGCCCTACGAAGGGTGAGGCGGTGGGTAAGGCACCTGATTACACCGGCCACCGAAAACGGCTGCGCGCGCGCTTCCTGAAGGTCGGGCCCGAAGGCCTGGCCGACTACGAGCTTTTGGAACTGATGCTTTTCGGGGCCCAGCCCCGGCGCGACGTCAAGCCCCTGGCCAAGGCGCTTTTGCAGCGCTTCGGCTCTTTCTCGGAGGTGATCAGCGCCGATCCCCAGGCCATGAGCGAGGTCCCCGGCATCGGCGAAAGCGCCGTCATCGCGCTCAAGTCGGCGCAAGCCGCGGCCCAGCGCCTGATCGGCGGACAGGTGTTGGGACGCCCGGTGCTGAGCAATTGGCAGGCGCTGCTGGATTACTGCCAGGCCAACATGGCCTTCGCCAAGATCGAGCAGTTTCGTATCTTCTATCTCAACAACCGCAACGTCCTGATTGCCGACGAAATGCAGCAACAAGGTACCGTCGACCATACGCCGGTCTACCCGCGCGAGGTCGTCAAGCGGGCCTTGGAACTGGGCGCGACGGCGCTGATCATGGTGCACAACCAACTGCGAATATTGTTCTCGATACCGTATATCTGTTTAATATCAAGATACTAGGGTCCAGACTCATTCAAATCCAATAACAGATGAGGGCAACGAGACATAGGGCGGCGAGAAAGTTTTGCG
>JASLLZ010000105.1 GCA_030746775.1 Rhodospirillales bacterium
CCGCGCATGCCTCGAAACCTCCATATTTGTTTCAAGGCATTGAATCAGCTAATAGTTAATGAGTTATGACCCTAAATGAATCTTGATTGACGCGCCTGCCGGCTAAGTCACCAATAAGTCACCACGGGTGAGCCAATTTGCTGCATTTATTGCCATGCGGCCATCCTACCACGATACACTTCCCCCCCATGCAATCTATGCGATCTACCCGTTTCCGCCCCGTCTGTCAACGGCGGAGTAAATCCAGACCACCAGGGCGGAGTAAAACTAGGGTCGAGACTCATTCAAATCCAGTAACAGATGAGCGCTGCGAGGCATAGGGCCGCCATGAAGTTGACGGCGTTCTTATCGTAGCGCGTGGCGATGCGTCGGAAGTCCTTGAGGCGTCCGAACATGCGCTCGATGACGTTGCGATGGCGGTAACGCTTGGCATCGAAGGGGTGGGGTTGGTTCCGGTTGGACTTGTTGGGGATGACCGGCTGGATGCGTCGGTGCTTCAGCCAAGCCCGCCAATGATCCGCGTCGTATGCCTTGTCGGCGAGAAGGTAACGGGCGTCGGGCAGGCTCCCGGCGAGCATGACGGCGCCGGTGATGTCGGCGGCCTGGCCGGGGGTGAGATAGAACGCCAGGGGACGGCAATGGGCGTCGCTTATGGCATGGACCTTGGTGTTGCGCCCGCCCTTGGTGCGGCCGATGGCCTGAACAGAAGCCCCCCTTTTCCGCCGCCGGCGCAGCGGTGCGCCTTGACGTGGGTGGTATCGATGGAAACCTCGTCGGGCGTCCCCGCCAGCGCCGCCGTCAGCTCGGCGAACATGTACTGCCAGATGCCCTTCTGCGACCAGCGGTTATAGCGATTGTAAATCGTCGTCGACGGCCCGTATTGCGCTGGGCAATCCTGCCAGCGGCAGCCCGATTGAAGGACATGGATGATGCCGCTGATGACCCGCCGGTCATCGACCCGGCGCCGCCCCGCCGCTCGGTACGGCAGGTACGGTTTGATCAAATCCCATTGCTCGTCGGATAGCCAGAAACCATTCCTCATAACCCGAAACCTCCTCAGCTCGGTTCCAGGCCATTGAATCAGCTAGGCTCAGGACTCATTGATTGAGATAGAAGATGACTGAGGCGGCGATGCATATGGCAGAGAAGAAAGTGTGTGCGCATCGGTCATAGCGGGTGGCAACGCGTCGCCAGTCTTTGAGTTTTCCGAACATGCACTCAACTTTGTGACGCTGTCGGTAGAGTATTTGGCAGTACGCATGTTGGGTATTGCGGGTTTTTCTGGGCGGAATGCAGGGGGTTGTACCGCGTGCGATCAAGGCGGCACGAAATTCATCGCTGTCATAGCCTTTGTCGCCGATCAGCACGGGCGCCGGTGGTAGCGCGTCGAACATCAGCCTGGCGCCTTTGTGGTCGTTCATCTGGCCCTCGGTGAGCATCAGGACCAGGGGCAGGCCGTTCTCGTCCACGACGGCATGGAGCTTGGAGTTCAGGCCGCCTTTCGTGCGTCCGATACGGCGGGGAACATCCCCTTTTTAAGCAGGCTCGCCGCCGTGCGGTGCGCTTTGAGGTGCGTAGCGTCGATCATCAATTGATGCGGTGTTCCCCGTTCGCCGGCAAGGGATGCGAAGATGCGGTCGAAGACACCCATGCCCGCCCCTGACAGTGGGAATCTGTCGCGGGCTCCAGTCTCACAATAGAGGGCGAATTGCTTCTTGGGGGTGCCCTATGGGTGCCCTGAGAGAAACAAGGACTTAACCCGATGAGGTTAAGTCCTTGAAAAAGTTGGCGCACCCGACAGGATTCGAACCTGTGACCTCTGCCTTCGGAGGGCAGCACTCTATCCAGCTGAGCTACGGGTGCCCGCCGCCATCACCTTAATGCAAAGGAAGCGGCGCCGACAAGCGCCCGTTCCCATCGGCGCCCGACGGCAGGGGGGCTTCGGCGTCTTCGATCCAGGCCGCGATGTCGCGCCACACGGTCTCGCCCTGCAGGTCCCTGAGCAGCATGTGGTAACCGTCGTCGTAATAGACGAGGCGGCGCCGTTGGCGCCCGTCGGCGGGCAGGCTTTCGATCATGCGGCGCACCGGGCCCTCGGGGATCACCTCGTCGTTCTTGCCGTACAAGATCAAGACCCGCGAGGCGAGGGCCGGCGCCGCCGCCAGGGCCCGGTCCATGAGGTTGGACAGGCCATAAATCGTATCGATGCGGGTTTCCTTGATGACCAGGGGATCCAGGCTCAATGCGCGCAGCATCTCTGTGTTGTCGGAGGCACGGATATTGAGGCCGCGCCCGGTCACCGTCAGCCAGGGCACGGTATGGGCGGCGATGGCCAGCGCCCAGCGCTGGTAGAACGGCATGGTCGCGCGCCCCCATACCGCCGGCGCCGACAGGATGATTCCTTCGACCGGCGGCGGATCGTCGCCGGTCATGGCGACCATGATCACGGCGCCGCCCATGCTGGCGCCGAGCAGATAAAGAGGCACGCCCGGGTGGCGCGCCCGCACCAGGCCGGTCATGGTCTTCAGGTCGTCGGCGTAGGCCTTGACGCCCGGCCAGATGCCGCGTCCGGCCGCCGCGCCGAAACCGCGCTGATCGAAGGCATAGGCGGCGATTCCCCGGCGCGCCAGATAGGCGCCCGGGGCGGCAAAGAAGTTGCCGTAGTCGTTGAAACCGTGCAGCGCGATGAGCGCCGCCTTGACGGTGCCCGTTTCGGGCAGCCAGCGGCGCACCGGGGCAAAGGCGCCGTCGTCGGTCATCATCCGCGTATCCTCCAGGACGGGCATGGCCACCGCCGGGCCGGGACGGTCGATCCTGGGCGCGCAGGCCGCCGCCGTCAACGCCAGCAATATCGCGCCAAGGAATCGCAGGGGGCGCCTCATCCGCCGTCCCCGGCGCGGGTTTTGCTGAGGTCGTGCGTCGCGACGGCGTTTTTCGGTTGCTGGGCAGTCATCGGGTCCGTCGACGGGCGCCGCGAGGCGCCGCGGGGCGCGGACGACGCGAACATTGATTGTCGGGCCGCAATCGGTATCATCCGGACATCCGGGCGGTCAACGATCTTTGGCCTGGCCCCATGCTTTGAGGTAGGACATGGATCCACGACAACCGATTGCCGTTACGACCCGGACCGTCAGCTGCGACGGCGGCGACGGGCCCCTCGGCCATCCCGCCGTCTACTTGAATTTCGGCGACAAGACAGAGATCGTCTGCCCCTATTGCAGCTGCACCTTCGTCGTGGCCGAGGGCGCCGACCAGGCAGCAGACCACTGAGCGCGCCCGCCGACAAACCGCGCCACGTCTTCCTCATCGACGGCTCGGGGTTCCTGTTCCGCGCCTTCCACGCCCTGCCGCCGATGACGCGCGCCGACGGCACGCCGGTCAACGCGGTCTATGGCTTCACCGCCATGATCATGAAGCTGGTCGATGAGACCGACGCCGACCACATCGCCGTCATCTTCGACGCCGGGCGGCGCACCTTCCGCAACGACATCTACCCCGAATACAAAGCCAACCGGCCGCCGCCTCCCGACGAGTTGATTCCCCAGTTCGACCTGGTGCGCGAGGCGACCCGCGCCGCCAATATTGCCTGCGTCGAGATGGCGGGGTACGAGGCCGACGACCTGATCGCCACCTATTCCCGTCTGGCGGTCGAGGCCGGCGCCGACGTGACCATCGTGTCGTCGGACAAGGACCTGATGCAGCTGGTCGGCGATCGCGTGCGCATGAAGGACCCGATGAAGAACCGCGATATCGGTCCCGCCGAGGTCGCCGAGCGCTTCGGCGTCGGCCCCGAGAGGGTGATCGACGTGCAGGCCCTGGCCGGCGATTCGACCGACAACGTCCCCGGCGTCGCCGGCATCGGGGTCAAGACGGCGGCCCTGTTGATCAACGAGTACGGCGATCTGGAAGCCGTGCTGGCCCGGGCCGGGGAAATCAAGCAGCCCAAGCGCCGCCAATCGCTCATCGATCACGCCGAGGACGCCCGTGTTTCGCTGGACCTGGTGCGTCTCAGGGACGACGTGCCGGTCGACGAGACCCTGGAGGCATTCGCCATCCGCGAGCCCGAGCCCGATGCCCTCCTCGGTTTCCTCAAGGCACAGAACTTCAAGTCGCTGACCGCCAAGTTCGAAAGCCGCTTCGGCGCCGCTCCTGGCGACGATACCGTGACGCCCAGTGCCGCGGCGGCCGAAACCGAAGGGAAGCGCGCCTACGAACTCATCGCCACCCGCCAGGCCCTGGAAGGCTGGGTGGCCGATGCCCGCCAAGCCGGCATCGTGGCGGTCGATACCGAGACCACGTCCGTGGATTCCATGCGCGCACGCCTGGTCGGCGTGTCGTTGGCCCTGGGCAACGGGCGCGCCTGTTACATCCCCCTGGCCCACAAGACGGCGGGCGGACAGGGGTCGCTGGATCTGGGCCAGGACGGCGGCGCCGAGGAGGACGCGCCGGCGCAGATCCCCTTTGACGAGGCGGTGGCCGTTCTCAAACCGCTTCTCAAGGACCCCTCGGTCCTCAAGGTCGGCCAGAACATCAAGTACGACTTACAAGTCCTGGTCCGTCACGGCATCAACATCGCGCCGGTCGACGACACCATGGTGCTGTCCTACGTCCTCGACGGCGGACTGCATAACCACAACATGGACGATCTGGCGCGCCTCCACCTCGGCGTCGAGACGATCAAGTTCAAGGACGTGGCGGGAACTGGCAAGAAACAGGTCACCTTCGATTACGTGCCCCTCGACAAGGCGCTTGACTACGCCGCCGAGGACGCCGACGTGACGCATCGTCTCTATCGCACGCTCAAGCCGCGCTTGGCGGCGGAACGCATGGTGACGGTCTACGAGACCCTGGAACGCCCCCTGATACCGGTTCTGGAACGCATGGAGCGCCACGGCATCGGCATCGACGCCGCCGCGCTCAAGGCCCTGAGCCAGGATTTCGCCGCCCGCCTGAGCGACCTTGGCGAAGAGATCCACACCCTGGCCGGGCGCGATTTCAACATCGGCTCGCCCAAGCAACTGGGCGAGATATTGTTCGACGAGATGGGCCTTGGCGGCGGCAAGAAGGGCAAGACCGGCGCCTACGCCACCGGCGCCGACGTGTTGGAGGACCTGGCGGCCCAGGGCCACGATATGCCGGCTCGGGTCCTCGATTGGCGCCAGCTGGCGAAACTGAAAAGCACCTATGCCGACGCCCTGGTCGAACAGATCGATCCCGACACCGGGCGTCTGCACACGTCATACGCCATGGCGGTGGCGTCGACCGGCCGCCTGGCGTCGTCCGATCCCAATTTGCAGAACATTCCGGTGCGCACCGAGGAAGGGCGCAAGATCCGGCGCGCCTTCGTCGCCGCCAAGGGCTGCCGCTACCTGTCCGCCGACTATTCACAGATCGAGCTGAGATTGCTCGCCCACGTTGCCGGCATAAAGGTCCTGAAGGACGCCTTCCGCGACGGCCTCGACATCCACGCCCTGACCGCGTCGCAGGTCTTCGGCGTCCCCGTCGAAGGCATGGACCCGCAAATCCGGCGTCAGGCCAAGGCGATCAACTTCGGCATCATCTATGGCATCTCGGCCTTCGGCCTGGCGCGCCAACTGGCCATCCCGAGAGGCGAGGCGGCGGCCTATATCGACGCCTATTTCGAGCGCTACCCCGGCATCCGCGACTACATGGACCGGACCAAGGAGGCGGCGCGGACGCAGGGCTTCGTCACCACCCTGTTCGGGCGCAAGTGCCACACGCCGGGCATCAACCAGAAGAACCCGGCCAGGCGTAACTTCGCCGAGCGCGCCGCCATCAACGCCCCCCTGCAAGGCGGCGCCGCCGATATCATCAAGCGCGCCATGATCCGCATCCCCGCGGCCCTGGAAGCGGCGAACCTGAAGGCGGCCATGCTGTTGCAGGTCCACGACGAGTTGATCTTCGAAGTCCCCGACGCCGAGGTCGAGGCGACCCGCGAACTGGTCGTCCGGGTCATGGAACAGGCGGCCCACCTAGACGTCCCCCTGGTCGTCGACACCGGCGTCGGCGATAACTGGGAAGAGGCGCACTAAGACGCTCGGGTGCGAATTCGCCGTGCGCTCCGGCCGCCGGTCTTCATAACGGCGTGAAACCTGGTGCCGAGGGCGACAAGGGGCGGGGTTGCACGGCAAACAAAGGGAGAATCCCATGCCGGACGTAAGGAAGGCGCGCGTCGTCGGTTTCAATCATGTCGCCATCGAGGTCGGTGATATCGAAGAGGCCTTGGCTTTCTACGGCCGCTTGTTCGACTTCGAGCTTCGCTCCAAGAGCGACGCCATGGCCTTCATCGATCTCGGCGACCAGTTCCTGGCGCTCCAGAAGGGCCGCACTCAGGCCCCTGACGATGGCCGTCATTTCGGCATTGTGGTCGACGACAAGGACGCCGTCCGCAAGGCGCTGACCGACGCCGGCGTCGAGCTCCTGCCCGGTCGGTTTCTCGACTTCCTCGACCCGTGGGGTAACCGCGTTGAGATCGTCCAGTACGACAACATCCAGTTCACGAAAGCACCCAATGTGCTTCGCGGCATGGGGTTGGGGCAACTGTCGAAGAACGCCAAAGCGATTAAAGAGCTTACCGAGAAGGACATGGCGCCAGATTGACGGACGGCCCGGGAAACGGGAGGACCTAAACCTCCTGCCGATCCGCCGCCAGTGCGACGCACGAAAACGCGACCTTGGCCTCGGTCGGAACCCCGAACCGCGCCGTGTGCCGCGCCGGCAAACCACCCGGGAAGTGCTTCACATATTCTTCGTTGCACTGGGCGTAGTCGGCGGGGTCGGTGATCAACATTGTCATTTGCACGACGAGGTCGAGGCGGCTCCCGGCTTCTTGCAGGATCTCGCCAATCCGCGTCAGCGACTGGCGCACCTGTTGGGCGGCCGTCTCGCCCCGATGGATGCCGTTGGCCGGGTCGTGGGGCGCCGAGTGGCCGGAGACATAGACCAGGCCGGCGGCGCGGGTGGCGCGGCTGAACGGCCTGGGGTCGCCTGGCTTGGGCGGGCTGATGAAGTCGATCATGGTATTTTTCCTTCCCCGATTCCGGCGTCATGTTCCGCCCCGCATCGTTAAATGAAGGTCCGAAACAGGTCAATTTTCAAATCGGCGTCAAATTACCGGCGATGATGACTATTGGATTGCCATGCATCGTCCTCTAGGCTGATCCCCGGGCTAGACATTTACTTCCCTAGGCAAGTTTGAAGACACCGCCAATGAGGACACCCCCATGAGATTTTCGGAACTCGCCCGCGTCCAGGAATACCTGCGCAAGGCCTTCGACAATAACCGCTTCGCCGTCCCCATACCGCTGAAGTCCGGCGCCCCCGTCGAGGTCTATCTCGGTGACGAACACATCGGCGTTCTCCATCGCGATGAAGATGAGGGAGAGATTTCCTACTCCCTCGTCATAACGATCCTGTCCGAGGACCTGCCGAGCGTCACCGATGTCAGTTGAAGACGCGGCTTTCACCTGCCCGTTACACTATCAACGGGTGAGATGGGGGATGTCGAGGAGGTCACCATGAGAACCGCCAAGTTCGAGATCGGGCAGATCGTCAAACACCGTGTCTATCCGTTTCGCGGCGTCATTTGCGACGTCGACCCGGTGTTCAACAATACCGAGGAATGGTGGCAGTCCATCCCCGAGGATATCCGCCCGGCCAAGGATCAGCCCTTCTATCACCTGCTGGCGGAAAACGCCGAGACCACCTACGTCGCCTACGTGTCGGAACAGAACCTCCTGATCGATGACAGCGGAGAACCCGTTTCCCATCCCCAGGTGACGGACATGTTTCGCGGCATGCGCGACGGCCGCTATGTGATGGCTGACAAGATAACCCACTGACTCGGCCAGCGCCCTGAACTTCGAGTGGATGACGGATTTGCTCAGACGGCCTGGGGGCCCGCCGGGCTGCGCCGCTGGCGCGCCTTGAGGGCCGCAACCGCGCGGCAGCCCAGCAACACAACCGCCATGGCGCCATAAATCAGCGGCTCACTTTCACGGTGCGATGACGGATCGGAGGAGACCCTTCCGCCACGCCTTCGGGCTTGGTAATGTTCGGGTGCGACCCTCGGAATGATCTTATGAGTAAGGGGACCACACATGGCCGCGCCAGACTGCGGGGTGTTTTTCCCCGCTGAGCTGCTCAACGAAATCCGCAGCAAATTCCATCACGTCGAATCGGATCCCTATTCCGGCCCCCGGATATTCTTCGAGTCCGCCTCGGGGTCTTTCCGCCTCAAGTCCATGGTCGAGGCCGTGGCCCGGGAAAACGTCTTCCTCGACCAGCTGGGCCGGGCCAACCCGGGCTCCCGCCACGCCAACGAGCTGGTGGTCCAGGGCGTCCAGGACGTGAGGGATTTCCTCGGCGCCCAGTCGGGCACCATCATGCCGGCCACAAGCTCGACCCATGCCGTCTTCCGTGCCGTGCATGCCGGCCTCGCCGCGGCGCTGCAGGGCAACGTGGTGACCACCGACCTGGAGCACCCGTCGATCTACGATTCGACCTCGGTCTTCGCCCGCCAGTACGGCCACGCGTGGCGGTCCGCCCCTCTCAACTCCGAAACCGGCTTCGTCGAGCCCCAGGCGATCCTTGAACTGGTGGACGAAAGAACCCGGCTCGTCGGCCTTATCCACGGCTCCAACATGACCGGGGCCTGCCTCGACATCAAAGGCATCACAGCGGGCGTGCGGCGCATCAATGCGGATGTCATGGTGGTCGTCGACGGTGTCCAATACGCTCCCCACGCGCCGGTGGACGTCGAGGACCTGGACGTCGATGCCTACGTGTTCGGTCCCTACAAGGCGTTCTGCGTCAAGGGCGTCGGCTTCGCCTATCTCTCCGAACGCATGGCCGGCCTGCCCCACTGGGCGCTCGCCGGCAAGGGTCCCGACGACTGGAACCTGGGCAGCATCGACCATGCCATGTATGCCGCCTGGTCGGCGGTCGTTGATTACCTGGTCTGGCTCGGCAGCCACTTCACCAACTCCGCCGATCGCCGGCAATGCATCGTCGCCGGCCAGAGCGCGTCGGATGACCACATGCGGGCGCTACTGCATCGCTGCCTGTATGGATCGGCAAAACAGCGCGGGCTCCTGGCCATGGATCACGTCACGGTGCACGCCATGACCGAGGACCTGTCGCAACGCTATTGCCTCTTTATGTTCGATTTAGCGGGGATGGATTCGTACCAGGGCGTGGAGCTTTACAACCGGGCCGGGCTGCGCCTCCACAACCGAGTGCGGGACGCCTATTCCCGCCACACCCTGGAGGCAATGGGTCTGGAGGCTGGAATCCGCCTCTCCGCCAACCATGCCAATTCGCCGGCCGAGGTGGACGCGTTCCTGGCCGCGACCGAAGAGATCGGCCGCATGGCGCCCGATGAGGTGGCCAAGGTGACGGCCGGCGACCGTGGCCCCGGCGTTGGCGAGGGATAAAAGCGCGCCGCCACCGACCACTGACGGGTTCGCTCAGGCAGTCTGGGTATCGGTCGGCTTGCGCCGCCTGCGTCCCCTGAGACCCAAAACCGCGCGGTATCCAAGCAACAGCGCCGCTATGGCGCCATAGATCAGCGGTTCGCGCACATCCGCCTTGGCCATCATGTAGAAATGCACGATGACGGCGACGGCGGCCGGATAGACCAGCCGGTGCAGGCGCCGCCACCGTTTGCCGCCGAGGCGCCGGACCATGGCGTTGGTCGACGTCGCGGCCAGGGCCAACAGCATCAGAAACGCGATCATGCCGACGGTGATGAAGTTCCGTTTCACGATGTCGGCCCAGATCTCGGGCCAATAAAAGAACTGGTCCAAGACGACATAGCTGCTCAGGTGCAGCACCGCGTAGGCAAAGGCGAACAACCCCACCATGCGGCGCAGGCGCATGAGCACCGGCCAGCCGAACAGGCGGCGCAGCGGCGTCACGGCCAGGGTGACGAGAACCAAGCGCATCGCCCAATCGCCGAGGAAGCGGGTGATGGCCTCGATCGGGTTGGCGCCGAGGCCGCCGCTCAGTCCGCGCCAGACCAGCCACGCCAAGGGCGTCAGGCAGAGGACGAAGACGAGCGGCTTGACAATGCGCCGGATGCGGGTCTCGGGCGTCATGGTGCCTTGACCATACTCACACGCGCAGCCATGGGGTTAGGGAAATTTAGTAGTTCTTGGCCAGGTCCATGCCCGCATAGAGGCCCGCCACCTCTTCGCCATAGCCGTTGAACATCAAGGTGTCGCGCTTGAGGAAATCGCCGATGCGCCGTTCGCGGGCCTGGCTCCAACGGGGGTGATGGACGTCCGGGTTGACGTTGGCATAAAAGCCGTATTCGCCCGGCGCACTCTCGCTCCACGACGTCGGCGGCATCTTCTCGACGAAGCGCATGGCGACGATCGACTTGATGCTCTTGAAACCGTATTTCCAGGGCACCATGAGACGCAGCGGCGCGCCGTTCTGGTTGGGCAGCACCTCGCCGTAGAGGCCGACCACCATCAGAGTGAGGGGGTTCATGGCCTCGTCCATGCGCAGTCCCTCGACGTAGGGCCAATCCAGAACCGGATAGCTTTGTCCCGGCATGCGCTTGGGATCGTGCAGCGTCTCGAAGGCCACGTACTTGGCCTTCGACGTGGGTTCGAAGCGCTTGATCATGGCGGCCAGCGGGATGCCGACCCAGGGCACCACCATGGACCAACGCTCGACACAGCGCAGCCGGTAGACCCGTTCCTCCAATTGGTGGGGCTTGACCAAATCTTCGAACTGGTAAGTGCCCGGTTTCTCGATCTCGCCCTCGACCGCCACCGACCACGGCTTGGTCCTGAAGAAGCGGGAGTTGCGGATGGGATCGCCCTTACCGGTGCCGAATTCATAGAAATTGTTGTAAGACGTGACGTCTTCGGCGGGGGTGGGTTCCTCGTCGGTGCTGAACGGGCCTTTGACGATGTTCTCCCACCTAAGGTTCGCCCCTGCCGGGGCGGCGGCCAAGAGCGGCGCCAGCGCCGCCCCGGCGGCCGCCGTCCCAAGGAAACGCCGGCGGCTCATGTAATGCGCCTTGGGCGTGATCTCGGATGAAGGAATGTCGGAAGCCTTCGTGATCCTGATGTGCATGGCACGGTGTCCTGTCTTGGCGCCCGGGGCCGCGGGGGTATCATATGTGCGCCCCCCATCTAACAAGATTGGTGCTCACGATCTAATAACAAGGCCGTGAAGCGCCGCCGCCCGGGGGGTGTCCCCCGAATCGAAATGCGGGGGGCGCCCCCCGCGACCCCCGGGGGGCCACCGGGGGGTGTCCCCCCGATTCCAAATGCGGGGAACGCCCCCGCGACCCCCGAGGGGACGGGAAAAGAGACCCAGAGGACGACGTTGCGAGGTTTCCGGACGTCATCGCACCCCGCTTGTGGTGCTACGACACCACGGCGCGGCGCGCTCCTAGCCGGAAATCTCGCAACGTCGTCGTAGGGGCACAAGGGGCTGTCCCAGATAACTAGCCCAAATGCTTCCTAACCCATTGCCTCAATTGCGCTAATTGGATTGATGGGTCA
>JASLLZ010000106.1 GCA_030746775.1 Rhodospirillales bacterium
TGCTCCTGTCAGGCGTTCGGAGCCGAACACTTCGGTCCATTCATCAAAGGGCAGGTTGCTGGTCACCAGGGTGGATCGCCCCCTCCCTCGCGAAGCGGCAAGGGCTTGGCACCGAACCAGTGGACCGCGATCAGCGAATTGTAAGCCAGACCGCGCGGAAGCGATTGAACGAGGCTTGGAGTAGGGGTGTCTTCGGAAGCGTCACGCAGCCCAGCAGTGACAAGTTCCGAAACCCGGCAACCGCCCTGCAGCGGTGCCGGATCATTATTCTCCTTATCCATTGACGGCCCTCCCCGTATCGCTTGTGCTGTTTCGGCGGGCCGCCTTGATGAATTCGGCAATCTCTTCCGGGTCGTATCGGACAGCGGCGCCAATCTTCAGGAAACGGGGAGGCTTGCCAGCCCAACGCCACCGGCGAAGTGTGGTAACCATTAGGCCCAGCCTGTAGGCGGCCTCGTGCTCGTCGATGAGACGCCGATGATGAGTGTCGTACTTCTGTTCGTTGGCCTGCTTTAGCGCCAGCGCTTTTCGGGAGAGATGTTGTTGTGCGTTCTGAGCCATCGTGATGCCCCTTCGGTTCCCCGCTATCAAGCGACGCAGAGTACGCCCGCGGCGGCGTGGCTAATAATGTGCCTCATGCCTCTCAGCCTGTCAGTCAGCGTTTCTTCCGGCCACGCTTCCTCGGCGTAGTGCCCAGACCGATCTTCTTCGCCAGCTTGCTGCGCTGGGCCGCATAATTAGGCGCTGTCATCGGATAGTCGCTAGCCAGCTTCCACTTGTCCCGGTACTCCGAGACGCTTAGGCCGTGTGCGGTGGAGAGATGCCGCTTAAGCATCTTCTTCGGCTGACCACATTCGAGGCAGGAAATCGCGTCCTTCTTAACCGACCGCTTGATCGACACGGCGGGGGCCTTCTCTGGCTCAGGCTGGGAGCCTAGCCCGGCAAGGGTCTTGTGAACCTCTTTGATCAGTGAAGGTATCTGGTCAACGGAGACCGCGTTGTTGCTGACGTGTGCCGCCACGATCCCGGCGGTCAGGTCGAGTATTTCGGTATCGGGGGTCTCTGCCATGTTCGTCCCCTCATGTTGGCTGCGGGCATCCTACCCCAATTTCTGAGCGCACGAACATACGTCGCGTCAATAGTCCTGTGCGGATGGCCTCAGCCGGACCGAATATCGGCCAACCCAAGCCCCGTAGAGAGGCCTGATAGACGCTTCTCGGGCTGTCATGCCCCCGAGGGTCCCCGATAAGGGCGACGGGGTGTGAGCGTGTGCTTCTAGGGGATCGAGCCGTGTCGCTACTTTGACGGGGTATGTTCAAAAGGCCGTCAGAAAATTATATTTTATTTTTTCGAATGGCTCTCGTGAAACCGAGGTCGGCGACTGAGCAGATTGCGATGTAGTAGCAGCATATGGATGTTAGTTGCGTGTCCGTGGGGTGGGGGCGGTCGAAGGGGAATGGACAAAAGTAGGACCCTATTGCAACGTACAAACGCACCTAGAAACGCACCTTGATGAGTTTACATCAGGTCGGATGGATGCACTTAGTATGTTGATTTTATTGTGGAAAAGGTGGTGCCCAGGGGCGGATTCGAACCACCGACACGCGGATTTTCAGTCCGCTGCTCTACCAACTGAGCTACCTGGGCGTCGCTTGGCGAAGGTGGCGGCATTGTGGCCCCAGCAACGTCACGCCGGAACGGCGCTTATAGAAAAATTCGCGCTCACTGTCCAGCATCCGCGATCAGGCCGCCGATCGCCGCCAGGTGGCGGTCAGCCGTGGCCGGTTTTGTTCTGCTTGATCTGTCTGATACATTGGCGTCATAGGCGAAAAGCGGTGGATGCCCTTTGAATCGATGACACGGGACGGCGGAAGCATGACCGGCGAAGAACGCTTGCGTGATTTGATCGGCGGCCTCTACGAGACGGTGGCGGATATTCGGCTGTTGCCTCGGGTCCTCAAGGCCCTGGCCGATGAACTGGGGGCGGCGAGCGGTGTGCTGTTCGTCGTCGATAGTGAAACGGGCGCTTTCAACTCGTGGAGTTCGATGCCCATAGAAAAGAAGTTGATACAGGCCTTGCATGAGAACTTCGGGCTCATCGAATTCATAAAGAAGGTTTCGGCCGATACCCCGAAGGGAGCCATCCTGACCCGCCAGGCTTTCCTCTCGGATCGAGAATATGGCAAATGCGCGCTCTTTCGCGATGTGCTCAGCCACGTCAACGTGTGGGACGTCATGGCCGACGTCTTCATGCGGTCGGGCAATACGATCGCCATGATCGGGTTCATTCGGCCGCGCCGGAGCAAGCCATTCGACGACGATAAATTCGAGACCTACCGCCGTCTCGCACCCCATATCGAGCGGTCGGTGCGGCTTTATCGCCAGGTTGCCCGCCTGGAGGTACAGCGCAACGATGCGGCGGAAGTGCTCGATCGCCTGCCTCTGGGCGTGATGCTCGTCGATGCCGGCGGGCGGGTCATTACCATGAACCGCTCGGCGAGCGAGCTTGCCAAGCGGGCCGATGGCTTGCGGGTCGACGGGGGCGGAGTGTGCCGGGCCGAAGGCGCCAAGGAAAGGGCGCGGCTTGCCGAACTGATTGCCAGGGCGGCAGAATTCGCAACCGGGGCCGGGCGCCGAGAAGGCGAGGGCCATGAGAATTCCCCGGCCGTCGCAGTTGCGCCCGTTGTCGGTCCTTGTCGCGCCCCTGACCGGCAAGGGAGCGCGCCAGGGAAGACGGGGCGCCGCCGTACTCTACGTCCGGGATCCCGAATCGCCGCAGACCACCTCGGCCGCCGTGCTCGCCGATGTGTACGGCCTCACCGCTTCCGAGGCCAAACTTCTGCAAGCCCTCATCGAGGGCAAGCGCCTTGAAGACATGGCGCGCGATTTCAAGGTCACCATCAACACGCTGCGTACACATTTGAAGAGCATCTTTCGCAAGACCGACACCAAGCGCCAGTCGGAACTCCTCAGCTTGGTGCTCTCCGGTCCGGCGACCCATGCCGCGCGGGAAACATCTTGAATTGCTGATTGCGTCTTCACATGGTTGGAATGATCGTGCAAGTCGCGACGCCCCAACGGATCAACAATTTAAACTCAGGGAAGGGGGGCTACAGAGACATGGCCGAGAATACTGAAGGTAACCAGGCGCCAACCGAGGGACCGAAGATCAAGCTCGCCGCGAACCCAACGCCTCCCGATGAGATCTTCATCGACGGAGTCGCGGGCATCCTTGCCCGGCCGGGACTGGTAAAGCTCGATTGCTACCGGGTGGTCGGTATCGACCGCAGCGACAATGCCGAGGTGCGGAGCGTGACCCACCGGCTTGTTCTGCCGTCGTCGGCCATTCCAGAGATGGTCAGGCTGTTCCAGAACATGGCCAGGGCCGGCCGCCAGGCAGCGGACGATGCCGCGGCCGGCGGCGCGGAGAAAGAGGATTAATCGATCCTCTAAAGGTCCTCGGGCGGGTCCTCGTCCACGCTGGCTTCTTCGTCGGTGGCGATCCGGTATTCGCCGCTTAGCCATCGACCGAGATCGGCATTAGCGCAGCGACCGGAACAGAACGGCCGGAACCGATCCACGGCCGGGCGCCCGCACTGGGGACAGGGCCGTTCCTTAAGCGGAACGACATTGTTTTTGGCGGCTCCCGGATCAGCCATCCTTTTCCTCCGTTTCGCCGCTGCCGTGGACCTCGAAGCGGTCGGCGGCCAGCGAGTCATCGCATATCAGATCGACGGCCCGTCCGGTCTGTTCTTCCACCTGCGCCAGGGTTTCGGGGGCTAAGTTTTTGAGCGCCTCGATGACACGGCCGGGCGCCCTTACCGTCAAGGGCTGGGCCGGCCGGGCGTTTTGCTGGTTCCGGATACGGCGCAAGGCGTCGTAGGCGGCCGCTTCGGGCGAGTAGACCCGCCCCGCGCCGGTACAGGCGGGGCAGGGGGCAAGCAAGGTTTCCGAAAGCGACGCCCGGCGTCGTTCGCGGGTCATCTCGACCAGTCCGAAACGGGTAAAGCCGGCGACGTGAACGGGACAATGATCGGAAGAGACCGCTTGGCGCAAGGCATCGATGACGGCTTGCCGGTTGCCCTGCCGGCGCATGGATACGAAATCGACGACCACCAGACCGCCGAGATTGCGCAGCCGGATGTGGCGGGCGATTTCGGGGATCGCCGCCATATTGGCATCCACGGCCGCCCGTTCCGGCCCGCCAGAAATGGTTCGCCCGCCGGTGTTGACGTCGATCGCCGTCAGCGCCGTCGTTTCCTCGATCACAATGCCGCCCCCCGATGGCAGGGCAACAGTCGGCGACAGGGCCTCCTCGATTTGTCCTTCGATGTCGTAAGCATCGAAGAGCGCCGTGCCGGCGGAATGCATTTCCAGACGATCGGCAAGGCCGGGCGAGAGACGCGTACAGGCCGCGCGCAGCTCGGCCAGAACCCCGGCGTCATCGACGACGATCCGTCCAAGCCGGGGTCCGGCCTCTTCCCTAAACAGCCGTTGGACGGGATCGAGGTCGCGATGAAGGCAGGCCGGAGGTCGAGCCGTCCTTCGGGCCTCGCCAATCGTCTCCCAGGCGGCGCGCAGGGAGTCGATATCATCGGTCAGGGACTCGTCCGTCGCATCGCCCGCCGCGCTGCGCAGGATGAAACCCTCGCCGTCTCGCGCCAGTTTGCTTACCATGGCCTCGATCGGGCCGGCCTTGCCCTCGGCGACCAGGCGCCGCGACATTCGAATGCCGGCTTGGCCGGGGGTGTAAACGACAAAGCGGCCCGGCAGGGTGATCCGCGTCGTCACCTTGGCTCCCTTGTCGGAAACGGGATCGTTCAACGCCTGCACCAGGACGGCGTCGCCTTCGCTCACGTAATCGGTAATGCCTTCGCCGCCGGCGCCCGATCCGTCCCCATGGTTGGCCGGGCGCGCCTCGGCGAGACCGAGAAAGCCCGAGCGTTCCAATCCCATGCCGACGAACGCGGCCTGAATGCTGGGCAGGATCCTCTCGACGCGGCCCAGATAGATGTTGCCGGCAACGCTTTGCCGGCCCGGCCGATCCACCACCAGTTCGGACAGGCGCCCGTCCTCGACCAAGGCGATGCGCCGTTGTCCCGGCGCGACTTCGATCAGTGCCGTGCGCGAGGTCATGTTAGCTCACCCGCGCCCATCGGCCGAATAGCCCAAGCCATGCAGAAGGGCCGCCGTCTCGAACAACGGCAAGCCGACGATGTTGGAATAGGATCCGATGACTTTGCTGATGAATACCGCCGCCCGGCCCTGTACCGCGTAGCCTCCCGCCTTGCCTCGCCATTCGTCGCTGGCGATGTATTGCTCGATCTCCCGGGCTTCCAGGCGCTTAAAGGAGACGATCGTTGTCACCAATCGGTGACGTGCCCGTGCGTCGCCGTCAATAACGCAAACGCCCCCCAACACCCGGTGACGGCGGCCGGATAGTAAAGCAAGGGCGCGGCGGGCTTCATCGGCGTCGGCGGACTTAGGCAACACGCGCCGACCGCAGGCGACGACCGTATCGGCGCCAAGAACCAGACATCGTGGCCCCGGCGCGGCTATGGCACGGGCCTTGGCTTCGGCCAAACGCGCGGCGAGGGCCGCCGGCTTCTCTTCCGGCCGCTGGGTCTCGTCCACTTGCGGTGAGACGATCTGGTCGGGGACGATGCCGATCTGTTTCAGGAGGTCGCGGCGCCGGGGTGATTCCGAAGCTAGAATCAGACGGGGACGGTCATGGCTGGAGCCGGTCCTGGACATCCCCGAATTCTCGTACACCGAGCGCCGTCATTTGAACCGAAAAGTGATGCGCCCCTTGGATAAGTCGTAGGGCGTCATTTCCACGTTGACGCGGTCTCCGGCAAGGACGCGGATGCGATGCTTGCGCATTTTTCCCGCCGTATGGGCAAGAACCTCGTGTTCGTTATCCAAACGCACCCGGAACATCGCATTGGGCAACAGTTCAAGGACCGTGCCGGTGAATTCGATCGGGTCTTCCTTCGCCATTAATTCCTCATCGTTGGCTACAGGGGCTGCCATAAAAAGCCCGCACATACCGGCCGGTCAAGTCCTTTCCATGGCCGATGGACCGAATTGCCGTCAATCCGGGCCTTTCGCCCAGCGCTTCCTCATACGTCAACCGCCCGCGTCATGGCAAAGCGTTCCTTGATGCGACGCGTCAGTTCGTCGCGCACCTGGCGATAGGCGTCGAGGCGCGCGTCGCGGGACCCTTCGACGATGCTGGGGTCGAAGGTGTGCCAGAACTCCACCTCGCAGGCCATGACCCGGGTCATTTCGACGGCTTTGTGTTGGGCCTCGGGCGACAGGGAAATGACGACATCGAATGAGCTGTCTTCCAGGTCATCGAACGACTTTGGGACGTGGCCACTCAAATCGATTCCGACCTCGTCCATCACGGCGACGGCAAAGCCATCGATCTGGCGCCCGCGGACGCCGGTCGAATCGACGAAAATCCTGTGACCTTGGAGATGCCTGAGAATGGCCGCGGCCATGGGCGAGCGCAGCGAATTCATCGAGCAAGCGAAGAGCACGGCTGCTGGAAGATCTGCCAAGGCGCCGGCTCCCCGTCAGCGCCGGTGATGGAGGGCGCAGATCAAAGTAAAAAGGCGGCGCGCCGTGTCAAGGTCGATCTCGGCCTGGTCGGAAAGGCTGTCGCGCAACGCTTGGGCGCCCTCGTCGTGCAAACTTCTGCGGCCGACGTCGATGGTCTCGATCTGCGAGGCGGTCAGGGTCTTGATGGCGCAAAAATAGCTGTCGTAGACGACGATATAATCGCGCATGATCTTGCGAAACGGGTCCAGCGGCAGCGCGAACTTCGCCAGCCGTTCTTGCCTTGGAGACCGGACGTCGAAGACGAGCCGGGTTTCGACGATGCCGAGGCACAGTTCATAGGGGCCTTTTGGGCCATCGGCGAGGACGAAGTGATTGTCCTCGGCCAGATCATGGATAGCCGCCTTGCGATCATGCTCAACCGGGGCGCTGGCCGGCGCCAGGGTGGGATGGTCGAGCGTGACCTTGACGAGCCTGCGCTCGGACCGATCGGCGCGATTAGGCCTTGCCACGTTGGTCCAGCCGGATGGACAGCGACAGGGCGTGGGCGGAAAGACCCTCGGCCTCGGCCAGGGTCCGGGCGGCGGGGCCGAGTTTGGCCAAGACCTCGGCGTCGCACCCGATGAACGTCGAACGCTTGACGAAATCGAGGACCCCCAGCCCGGAAGAAAAGCGCGCACTGCGGGACGTCGGCAGCACGTGGTTCGGACCGGCCACGTAATCGCCCAGCGCTTCCGGCGTGTGCCGGCCGAGGAAGATCGCTCCGGCGTTGCGAACCTTGGCCGCCAGGGCGCCGGGATCGTCGATCGCCAGTTCCAGGTGTTCGGGCGCCAGTCGGTCAATCAGCCTCACCGCCTCGTCCAGTTGGCTCACCGTGACGATGGCCCCGAAACGGCGCCAGCTTTGGCCGGCGACTTCGGCCCGCGCCAGGGTTTCGAGGTGCCGATCGACGGCCTCTTCGACGGCCTCGGCGAAATCCTTGTCGTCGGTAATCACGATTGCCTGGGCCGATGGGTCGTGCTCGGCCTGGGCCAGCAGGTCGGCGGCGATCCAAGCGGGGTCGTTGGCGCCGTCGGCGATGATGAGCACCTCCGACGGTCCGGCGATCATGTCGATGCCGACGGTGCCGAAAACGCGGCGTTTGGCGGCGGCGACGTAAGCGTTTCCCGGACCGACGATTTTGTCGACCGGCGCGATGGTGGCCGTCCCATAGGCCAAGGCGCCGACCGCCTGGGCGCCGCCGATGCGATAAATCTCGTCGACGCCGGCGATTCTGGCGGCGGCCAGAACCAGGGGACTCAGCTTGCCCGCCGGCGCCGGGACCACCATGGCCAGTCGGTCGACCCCCGCCACCTTGGCCGGCAGTGCGTTCATCAGGACCGAGGACGGATAGGCCGCCGTGCCTCCCGGAACGTAAAGACCGACCGCTTCGATCGGTGTCCAGCGGTAGCCCAATCTCAGCCCCGCGTCGTCGACGTAGTCCAGGTCGTCCGGGCGTTGGCGGGAATGGAAGTCGCTCACCCTTTGGGCCATCAGCTCGAGGGCGCGGAACAAATCCCCTGGACAGGCGGCAACGGCTTGGTCGATTTCGTCGTTCGACACCCGCATGGTTTCGGCCGTCAAGGTCAGTTTGTCAAAGCGCCGCGTGTAGGCGATCACGGCCTCGTCACCCGACGCACGGACCTCGGCAAGGATGGCGCCGACCGCTTGGTCGACGTCCAGATCGGCCTCGCGCTTGGCATCCAGGAAGGCGGCGAAAGCCGCCTCGAAACCCGGGTCTGTCGTATTCAGTTTCAGCGCCATCGGTGAATCCATCGATTGGTGCACCAACCCTCGATCCGCCACGAGGATAGTTTCCCTTGATTGCAAACGAAACCCTTATGCCGGTTCGGCGCGGGCATATGTCCTATGGCGGGTTGACGAGCAGCCACAAGAGCAGGCGCGTTGCCTCGGCGAAGGCGTCCATGGGCATCTCCTCGCGGGGGTTATGGCTGCCGTGGCGGTTGCGAACAAAGATCATGGCGGCCGGTACGCCGGCGCCGGCGAAATCGGCGGCATCATGCCCGGGGCCGCTGGCCAGTTCCAGCGTCGCCATGCCCAGGGCTTTTGCGCCTTCGACCAGTTTGCCCCGCAACCCCAGGTCCATGGGGGCCGGCGGGGCTCCGGTGAAAGGCCGAAATTCAAAACTTACGCCGCGTCGGCGGCCGATATCATGGGCCAGCCGGCGCACCTCGGCGGTCACCCGATCCAGGGTTTCCTGCGCGTGACTGCGGGCGTCGAAGGTGAAACGCACCAGCCCCGGAATGGTGGTCAGGGAATGGGCCTCGGGGTCGGTGCCAAGCTGGCCGAAGGTCATGACCAGGTCGCCGCCCTCGGCCTCGATCCCATGCCATAGGTGCTCCATCGCCGCGACCAGCTCGGCGCTCGCCATCACGGCGTCGCGGCGCAGCCGGCGCGGCACCGCTCCGGCGTGGTCATAGGCGCCGACGCACCTCGCGTCGGGGCAACGGACATTGCCGCGGATGGCGCTGACGATGCCGACCGCCATATCGGCTTCGTCGAGCACGGGTCCTTGCTCTATGTGAAGCTCGACAAAACCCGCCAGGCGCTCGCTCTTCAGGTGGGCCGCGCCGCCGCGTAGCGCCTCCACGTCGGCCCCGGCGTCGGCCATGTGCCGGGCCAAGCTGCGACCGCTATCGGCCCGCACCGCCCTGTCCAGGATATCCGGCGGCAACCGGCCGAAGGCCGCCCGGCTGCCGATGTGCTGGGCGCTGAACCAGCAGTTTTCCTCGCCGCGAATGGCCATCACGGTCAGGTCGCCGGGTGGCGTTATCTCGGCGCGGCGCAAGCTGGCCAGACAGACCAGCCCGGCCACGACGCCGGCCAGGCCGTCGTAGTTGCCGCCCCGGGGCACCGAATCCAGGTGCGAGCCGGTGACCATGGCGGGCCGGGCGCGGTCGCGGCCGGGCAGGGTCATGTAGAGGTTGGCGGCGGCGTCGGTGGCGATCTCGAGACCCAGGGTCCGGGCCTCCGCCGCCACCCGGTCATGGGCGATCTGCTCGCCCTCGCCATAGGTCGCGCGGGTGATGCCCACGCCGTCGTGGGTGCGCTCGCCGATGTCGGTGAACAGCCTTTGGGCAAGGGCAAGGCTATCGGAGAAGGCCCTGTCGAGGGCGGGGGGAAGAGCCACGATTAGGCGCCTTAAGGAGTTTTCGCGTCCTCGGCCACGAACCAATCGGCGATCTGGCCGCCGGTCATGAAGACCGTATCATCCCGCCCCTGAAGGAGATCGAGGATGCGGGCCACATAGCCGGCGCGGTGCGGCACGCCGCTCAGGTGCGGGTGCATGGGCAGGGTCAGGATGCGCGGCTCGCCAGTCTCGGCGATCTCGGCCTCGAAGATCTTCACCGTCTCCTCGACGCGGCGCAGCATCTCGGGCGAGGAATGTTTTTCGACCGCATAGACGACGCTGTCGTTGAGTTCCAGGTTGTAGGGCATGGCGATCATCGGGCCGTTCACCGTGGTCAGCCAGCAGGGCAGGTCGTCGATCACCCATTCGCAAACGTATTCGATGCCCGCCGCCTTTAGGAGGTCCGGCGTCTCGAATGTTTCGGAAAGTCCAGGGCCCAGCCAACCACGCGGCCGCGCGCCGGTGAATTCGGAAATCGTGTCCAAGGCCAGCTCGATCTGGGCGGCCTCGTCGTCTTCGCCGCCCACCGCGCGCTGGTGGATGCCGTGTCCCATGAACTCCCAGCCGGCGTCGAGGATCGCCTTGGCGAGGTCGGGATAGACGTCGATGATGCCGGCGTTGACGCTGGCCGTCGCCAAAATGGTGCGATCGGCCAACATCTTGAGAAGGCGCGGCATGCCGCAGCGGTTGCCGTATTCCGACCAACTGAAATTGGGAATGTCGGGGATCTGGGCGCGGCCCTGGGGCGGCGTCATGATCATGCGCGGCATGGGCTGGTCGAACTGCCAATGCTCCACGTTGACCACCACGTGGACGATCAGCGGCTTGCCGTCCGGGGGCGCCAGCTTGCGGCGCTGGCTCGACAACTGAAACGGGACCCTTGGATTCGATTCCATTCGCTTGTTCCTTCGACGCCGCCGGGTCAATCGTCGCGTTCCCGCTATGGCGTATTGCATAAACGTATTCCGCTGGTGCGCACGGTGCAAGTGAGGATGGGCGGGCGGTGTCCCGATTTGTAATTTGATGGGCTGAAAGCGCAAAGCGAACTCGAATTTCGGTTTGGCGAAAGATAGTGGTCGTCGGTCCGGTGAGGTGAATGAGTCTGCTTCTAGCCGAGGGTGTTGAAAAACTCCGGCGGCGGCGACTTTGACGAAACGATAGAATCGAAACCGCGATCTCAGTAAATCATTCTTATCCCAACGGGTCGTTACGCGTATCAATCTTGCGTTCAAAAAGCGCGAAAATTGTTTTTCAACAGCGTCAGCCAGACTCGGATATTATCCCTACTCTGGATCCAGACTTGCAACCCACGGAATAAATATCATTTGCTGAGGTCAATCCATCTGAAGGATTCAACCGAATCGTGTGGAAACGGAGAGGGGAAGTGGTGGGTAGTCGAAAGCGCGTTCTTATTCTCGTCCTGATCATGATGGTGGTCGTCCAAAGTGTGGGCGGGGCTGCAATAGGGGTGCTTTCCAATATCCTTCAGGCACGGCCCGCATGACAAAGCGACAACTTCTCTATTTAGCGATCCTGGCCATATCTTCCGTCTTCGCCCTCTCAGTGGCCTGGGAGTTCGTCTTTGAGGACCTCTTTTGGTCTAGCTACATGCTGGACCACGAGGAAGAATCCAAAGCGGAACGGTGGGAGTTCATTATAACCTCAACGGTGTTCAGTGAGGTGGCCTCACCTGTTTGGACAGTTTTGCGGGTCTGCTAAGAGAGAGTCCCGGGCTGCCTTCCGTCCTTGAC
>JASLLZ010000107.1 GCA_030746775.1 Rhodospirillales bacterium
CGCCCACATGAGCGCGTCAACATTCATGTTGTTGTAACGTCCCCGATTGCCGACTCCCATGTTCTTGAGGGGATAATAGGCGTGGTGGCTGAACTGAAGCTGTGAGCCCCCGTCGCCGAGGTTCGAGCCCGACCCCATCATGAAGAAGCTGAACTGCGGTATGTCCGGTAGACCCAATGGGTTCTCGCCCGCCCGGGTCTTGCCGAAGTAGGTGGCCTTCGGCATCGTAACCACCTTGGCCTTGATGCCGATCTTGGTCAGCATCTGAGCCCAAGTTTCGCTCACCTTTTCGTCGTTCACATAACGGTCGTTGGGGCCGTGGATGGTCAACTGGAAGCCGTCGGGCCACCCCGCCTCGGCGAGAAGCTTCTTCGCCCTATCGGGGTCATACTTCAACTTCGGCAGCTTCGGGTTGGAGCCGAAGATGAACTCAGGCGACATCTGCTCCGCCTCAATCCCCGCGCCAGACATCACCCGCTCGACGATGGCCTTGCGGTTGATGGCGAGCGATATGGCCTCGCGCACCTTGATGTTGCGTAGCGGGTTTGGAACCGCCGGCGTGCCGTCGTTATTTTTGACGTAGGGCGAGTCGTATCGGCTCTGGTCGGGCCAGAAATAGATAACCCGGTTCGACGGAAATTCAGTCAGCGCCAACTTCGGGTTCTTGCGCAGTTCGCCCAGGTCGTTGGTCGGGACGTAGTCGATGATGTCGACAGCGCCGGACAGCAAGGCGGCGAGACGTGCCGGGTCGGACTTAATGGGGCGGAACGTGACCTTGCTCCACTTCGCCTTCTCGCCGTAGTAATCGGGATTGGGCTCGAAGACAACGCGTTCGCCCTGCACCCACTCGACGAACTTGTAGGGACCCGTGCCGATGTTCGCCGTACCGGCGTTGTAGTCGCCCGTTACCTTGGTTTCGGCCATGTCCTTCTGGACGATGTGGACCATCGCCATTTCCTTATCCATCAGCGGATAGGCCGATCCCGTCGTGATGTGGACGGTGTAGTCATCGATCTTGGTCAACTCCTTGTTGCGCTGATAGCGACCCGGAGGCGAGCCCGTCTTGACCCCCAGAGCGTATTTGTGCGTGGCCAGGACGTCGTCCGCCGTGAACGGCGAGCCGTCGGTAAACTTCACGCCCTTGCGCAGCTTGAATTCCCATACCTTGTTGTCGTTGGGAAGCGGATTCCACGACGTCGCCAAGAGAGGCGTCGCGTTCTGTTTGTTGTCCTTCAACACCAAGGTTTCGGCCCAATGGTCCCCGATGGCGTGGTTCTGCGGGAAATTATAAAAATTGGGATCGATGGAAGATGGTTCCGTCCCAATCCCCAACGTCAGCTCTTCGGAAATCGCCGTGCCCGACATCAAAGCCAGCGCCGCGACGCCGCAAATTGTTCCACAAACGCGTCTCATCGATCAGCCTCCCTTCATCTAAGCCGGCGGCAACGCCGGCGAGAGCGGCACTTTTGCCCCCTTAACAGGGGTCTTCAGACCGCACGATCCAATAGACGCCAAAAAATAACGATGCTCCTCCGTCCTCTGTCAAGGAGCTAGCCCGAACATTTGGCCTTCGTCGGGGCGTCTCAGGCGAAGCGCCCGATGGAATAAGGACCGATATCCAGGGATGAACGCCGGCCCATGACCACCTCCGCCACCAGGCGCGCGCACAGCGGCGCAATGGTGTAGCCCTTGGTGACGCAGAGGAAGAAATCGGCAACGCCGGGCACCTCGCCCAAAATCGGCACACCATCCCCGACTACCGGCTTGACGCCGGCCCAACAGCGGATCAGGTGACATGGCCCGAGCGCCGGCACGACATGGCGCGCCGTCCACAGGTTGCCCTCGATGCTGGCCCGGCTCACCTCAAAACCGTCGGCCCCCACCTGGGCCGGCCAGCCGCCGCCGATGATGAAATTCCCCCGCTTCGCCTGTTTCAACGTCAGGTGGCGCCCAGCATGCAGGACCAGGGGTTCGAGGAGCGGCGGCGCCGGCTCGGTGACGCTCACCTGGCTGACCTCGCCCCGCACCGGCAATGCAACGCCAAGCAGCGACGCCACCGCCGCCGACCACGCCCCGGCGGCATTGACGACGCGGGCGCATCGGATGACTCCCTTGGCGGTGTGGGCGGTAAAACCGCGGTCGGTCCTGTCGAGGGCGATGAGCGCCGCGTGATCGATGATCCGGGCCCCGGCCCGGGCCGCGTCGCCGGCCAGGGCGGCACCGGCGAGGAGCGGGTTGACCAATCCTTCGTCGGGACAAAACTCGGCGGCAACGACGGTCTCGGCAATATGGGGATAGCGGCGCCGAATTTCGTTTGCCGCCAGCATCTCCACGTTTAGGCCCAAGGAACGCTCCAAAGCCATTTTTCGGTTCAAAAGAGCCACATCGGCGTCACTCTCCGCCACCATCAGGCCGCCGCCCAGGCGCAAACCGACATCGTGGTCGAAACCGACCGAGAGCTCCTTCCACAGATCCACCGCATAGGCACCGAGGCGCAGAAAGGGACCTAATCGGGCCACCCGTTCGTCGTCGCCCGCGGCGGGGGCCGAGGTCAGTTGGACGTGCAGGCTTCCGGCGTTGGTCCCCGAGGCTTGGCCATTCATCTCGCCGCCCTCGACCAGGCACACCTCGGCGCCATCGCGGGCCAGGAAATAGGCCAACGAGTAGCCAACGACACCGCCGCCGATGACCAATACGTCGGTGACATGGACATGTTCGCTCTCCGGCCTCGGCGCCTGCTCCCATGCTACCGGCGCCTGCACGGTCTCGGCACTTTGCCATTCCGGTTTCTCAAGCGCGATGGCGGAGACCGGGACAGGCTTGGCGGGCGGGCGCGGCCGGAAGACGTCGCTGCGAGCCGGCGGCCGGGCCGCGACCTCGGCCACCAAACGATCGAGGAAGGGGGTGCAAAAACGGCCCTGGCAGCGTCCCATGCCGACCCGCAGCAAGCCCCTCAGTCCGCGGACGGTGGTCGTCCCGGCCTCCAACCGGCGCCGAACCGCACCCAAGGTGACATCTTCGCAGCGGCAGACGACGGTGTCGTCGGAAAGCCCGTCAAGCGCTGGCAAGGGTGCCGCGAAAATTCGCTCAAGCGCCCTTTGAAACCGCCGCTCCCGGCGCAACCGACGACGCGGCGCAGCGGCCAGCGCCGCCAATCCCATGGGGTGGACCCGGCCCAGGTTGCGCGCCGCCGCAAGTCCGGCCAGGCAACCCTCGTGGTACGCCGCCTTGGCACCCGTCAGCGCCGCGCCGGCGCCAGCCGCGAAGACGCCGGAAACAGTGGTTTCACCAAAGCTGTCGCGGACCGGGACCAGGGCTTCGGCCCGCTCGTCGAAACGCAACGTGCAACCCAACTGACGGGCCAGTTCCGTTGATGGCAATAGTCCGGCACCGAGGCAGACCGTGTCGACGTCGAATGTCGTGTCCCCACCGGCGATTGGTTCTCCCCACGAGTCCAGGGCGACAAGATGCACGCGCTCGGCGCGTCCGGCGCCTTCGATCCTGGCGACGGCGTGGCCATGGAACACCGGCACCCCGGCGCGAATCATTCGTCCGAGGTCGCCCAAGCCCTCGGCCACCACACCCGGTGCCGTGCCCACCATGGTCAGGAAGTCGAGGGCGCGCCGCAGACCGGGGCGCCGCGCCGCCTCGACCAGGGCCACCACCTCGGTGCCCGCCGCCAACAACTGCGCTGCCACGTGCAGGTTAAGGGGGCCGGTGCCGGCGACCAACACGCGCCGGCCGGCCACGACCCCGGAATCACGCAACAGGACCTGTGCCGCCCCCGGTGTCATCACCCCGGGCAAGGTCCAGCCGGACACCGGAAGTGGCCGTTCGTAGGCACCGGTGGCAAGGACGATCTGACGTGGCCGGAAGATGACCTGCCGTCCGCCAACTACCACCGCCACCTCATCGGGGCCGAAGGCGCCCCAGACCAGGGCACCGGAGATGATCTCGGCACCCAGGCCGCGCACTTCGCCAATCACGCCAAGACCTTCGCGTGACCGGCGGTCGATCGAACTTGGGTCTTCGAGGGCCAGTCCCGCCATCGGCTGCTTGTAGTACTGGCCGCCAGGTACCTGGCCCTCGTCAAGCACCACCACCTGGGCGCCGGCGACGCGGGCACTTTTCGCCGCCGCCAATCCAGCGGGACCGGCGCCGATGACCAGCACCTCGCATTGGCGGACCCGGGCCTCGGCACCGGCCACACTATCGACGGTTTCCCGGATTACGGAAATCTGCCTGTCCATTCCTTTATTGCCACTAGGATCTAGCCCGGACGTTTACCGACTTCTGACAAGTGTCGGACGGCCGCCGCCATCGCACGAAGCCGACCGGGGCGACACCTTGCGATTGGGTCCCGCGAAGCCCTAATCCGCTTTGGGCCAGGTCGGATCGCCAAAACGCTGGATCTCGACCTGGTAGCCATCCGGATCGATCAAAAAACAATGGTAAATGTTGAATTCATCGTTTTGCGAAGGAGGAGAATCGAAGGCAACACCTTTGAATCGCAGGCGTTCGTACCAACCATCGACGTCATCGGTGACCAGGGTCACGATGATGCCGCCCGGAGTCGATGACCATTTTTCGTTACTCTGTCCGACACCGAGGAAGCTGCTTCGACTGGTTTTGAAGATGCGGACACTGCCTTGGTCCAGGACGAGGGGCAGTCCAAGCACTTCGCCGTAGAACGCGGCACTTTTCTCAAGATCGCGCACGTACAAGAACGTCACTTGTTGATCGAACATGGCATGAAACTCCCCTGGGGCACACCCGCCGCGATGGACGCGGGTTAACATCCAAGTTGCCCCGCGCCGCGCCACAGCTTAGCATCGGGGTCCAACGACGGCGAGGGAGGAAGCCATGACCAGGGGAATGATCGTGGCGCCGCAGCCCGAAGCGGTGGAGGCCGGCGCCCGAGCGCTTATGGCAGGCGGCAACGCCGTCGACGCGGCCATCGCCTGTGCGTTGATGCAGACGGTGGTCGACCCCTGCATGGCGGGGATCGCCGGCGTCGGCTGCATGCAGCTTTATCTACCGTCCGACGGCATACATTCCTTCATCGATTTCTACGGCCGCGCCCCCGACGCGGCCAGGCCCGACATGTGGGAAGACAGGATCGATTTCGAGACCGCCGGCGGCTTCGGCTTTATCGTCCGCGACAGCCTCAACGACCTGGGCTACCAAGCGGTAACCAAGCCGGGCAGCCTGATGGCCTTCCACGACGCCTCGACGCGCCACGGCCGCCTTGCCTGGAGCGAGTTGTTGGAGCCCGCCATCGCGCGTGCCGAGGCCGGTTTCACCGTCCGTCCCCACGTTTACGAGTGGTGGTCCCTGGCATCGGACCATGGCCGGGTCGTTCCGGCACAGCGATTGGGCTTCTCGGAAACCGGACGGCGGCTTTACCTCGACGACAATGGCCAGCCGCATCGCCCCGGAACCCTGATCCAGAACCCCGACATGGCACGCACCCTCAAGCGCATCGCCAATGACGGCATCGAGGTCTTCTATGAAGGCGAGATCGGCCAGGCCATCGCCGCCGAAATGGAAGCCAACGGCGGCCTCCTCTCCTTGGGCGACCTGACGACCTACCGCACCGAGACGGCCGAGCCCCTGTGGGGCGAATACCGGGGTCACCGCATCAGCACCAACCCACCGCCCGGCGGCGGGGTGACCGTGCTCGAGGCCCTGCATATCCTGGAAAACTTCGATCTGGCGGCCCTGGGCCACAACACGCCGGGTTATATCCGCGTCGTCTCGGATGCCATGAAACGGGCCTCGGCCGACCGCCTCAATCACGTCGCCGATCCGGCCTTCGTCGAGGTGCCCATCGATCGGCTGCTGGGCAAGGACTATGCGCGGGACCATGCAACGGCCATCAAACACGGTGAGCGGGCCCAGATCGCGCGCTACAAGGGAGGCAGGGAATCCGCCAACACCACCCATATCTCTGCCGTCGACGGCGACGGCAACGCGGTTTCAATGACCCACACGCTGGGCATGCCGTCGGGGGTCATCCCCGAAGGCCTGGGGATCCTGCTCAACGGTTCGATGAACCTCTTCGATCCGCGCCCCGGCCACGCCGCCTCCATCGCGCCCGGCAAGGCCAGACCAAGTTCCATCGCGCCCTCAATCGTGTTCAAGGGCGATGACCCATTCTTGGTTATCGGCGCCCCCGGCGGCGCCTACATCACCATGGGTATCTTGCAGGTTATCCTCAACGTCATCGACTTCGCCATGCCGGTCACCGATGCGGTGGCGGCGGCCCGCTTCTCGGCCACCGGCAACGCCATCGAGGTTTCCAACCGTATCCCTCGCTTGATCACCGATGAGTTGGAGGCCGAGGGCTACGAGGTCGAACGCCAGTACTTCAGCTATGGATTCTCGGGTGTCCACGCCATCCTCATCGAGGACGGTCAGTGGACCGGCGCCGCCGACCCGGGCCGCGACGGCATGGCGCTGGAGGTGTAGGGCCGGACCTCATTCAGACGTGATCGAGGGTGTGGTGCGCGGCGCGCCTTGGCGTATTATCCTGGAAGACATAGGAGGAAAGAACCGTGGATTTCGATCTCGGCGAAGCGGCGGATATGCTGCGCCAAAGCGTGCGCGCCTTTGCCGACGACGAGATCGCGCCGCGTGCCGCCGCCATCGACCGCGATAACGATTTCCCGGCCGATCTGTGGCCCAAGCTGGGCGCCTTGGGCCTGCTCGGCATTACGGCCGAGGAAGAATACGGCGGCGCCGCCATGGGCTACCTGGAGCACGTCGTGGCGATGGAGGAGATCAGCCGCGCCTCGGCCTCGGTCGGCCTCAGCTACGGAGCGCACTCCAATCTCTGCGTCAATCAGATCCAACGCCACGGCAGCGCAGAGCAAAAGCGCAAATTCCTGCCCAAGCTGATTTCGGGCGACCGCGTAGGCGCCCTGGCCATGAGTGAGGCGGGCGCCGGTTCCGACGTCCTTGGCATGGCGACGCGGGCGGCGCGCGGCGACAAGGGCTGGCTGATCAACGGCACCAAGATGTGGATCACCAACGGTCCCGACGCCGACGTTCTTGTCGTCTACGCCAAGACCGGATCGCCCGACGACCGCAAGGACCTGACCGCATTCGTGGTCGAGAAGGGTTCGCCCGAATTGACCACGGCGCCGAAGCTCGACAAGCTCGGCATGCGGGGCTCCAACACCTGCGAACTGGTGTTCGAGGACTGCCCGGTCCCCGCCGCCAACGTCCTCGGCAAGGAGGGCAAGGGGGTCGAGGTATTGATGAGCGGCCTAGACTTCGAACGCGTGGTGCTGGCCGGCGGACCGCTCGGCATCATGCAGGCCGCGATGGACGCGGTCCTGCCCTACGTTCGCCAGCGCCAGCAATTCGGCCGGCCAATCGGCACCTTCCAGCTCATGCAGGGCAAGCTTGCCGACATGGAAACCACGATGAACGCCAGCAAGGCCTACGTTTACGCCGTCGCCCGGGCCTGCGACCGGGGCCGGGTGACGCGCCGCGATGCGGCCGGCGCCATCCTCTATGCCGCCGAGAAGGCGACCTGGATGGCGCTTGAGGCGATCCAGGCCCTGGGCGCCATGGGCTACGTCAACGAAACGCCGACCGGACGCCTGTTGCGCGACGCCAAGCTGTACGAAATCGGCGCCGGCACGTCCGAAATCCGGCGCATGCTCATCGGCCGCGAACTGTTCGAGGAGGGGGAGTAGGCTCCGCCATGCCACACACCGAGGAACAAGCCCTGATCCGGGACGCGGCCAAGCGCTTCGCCGCCGAGCGCCTGGCCCCCTTCGCCGCCCAATGGGACCGCGAGCACGCCTTTCCGGCCGAGGCCGTCGCCGAATTGGGCGCCCTCGGCTTGTTGGGAATGCTGGTGCCCGACGAATGGGGCGGCGGCGGTGCCGGGTACCTGGCCTATGCCATGGCCGTCGAGGAGATCGCCGCCGGCGACGGCTCGGTCTCCACCATCATGTGCGTACAAAACACCCTGATCGCCCTGCCGCTCCTGCGCTTCGCCAGCGAGGCGCAAAAGAAACGCCTTTTAGGCCCGGTGGCGCGGGGCGAGATGCTGGGCTGCTTCTGCCTGACCGAACCCCAGGCCGGTTCCGACGCCGGAAATCTCAAGACCCGCGCCCGGCGCGACGGCAACGGCTGGGTGCTGTCGGGCACCAAGCAGTTCATCACATCCGGCGCCCGGGCCGATCTTGCCGTCGTCTTCGCCGTCAGCGAGCCGAAAGCGGGAAAGGACGGCATCTCGGCCTTTCTGGTGCCGACCGACATCCCCGGCTATTCCGTCGCCCGCGTCGAGGACAAGCTGGGCCAGAACGCCTCCGACACCGCCCAGGTGGTGTTTGACGCGTTGCGCGTGGAGGGCGATGCGTTATTGGGCGACGAGAGCGACGGCTATCGCATCGCCCTCTCGACCTTGGAGGGCGGGCGCATCGGCATCGCCGCCCAGGCGGTGGGCATGGCGCGCGCGGCCTACGAAGCGGCCCTCGCCTATGCCCAGGAAAGGGAAGCTTTCGGCAAACCGATCATCGGGCATCAGGCGGTCGCCTTCCGCCTTGCCGACATGGCCACCGGCGTCGAGGCGGCGCGGCAATTGACCCACCACGCGGCGACCCTGGCCGACTCCGGCCAGCCGTGCCGCAAGGAAGCGGCCATGGCCAAGCTTTTCGCCTCCGAGATGGCGGAAAAGGTGTGTTCGGACGCCATCCAGGTGCACGGCGGCTACGGTTACCTCAAGGACTTTCCGGTCGAGCGCATCTGGCGCGACGTCCGCGTCTGCCGCATCTATGAGGGCACCAGCGACATCCAGCGGCTGATCATCAGCCGCGAGATCGCCGACCAGTAAATCCGCCATGACCGGTACCATCGAATTCTACTTCGACTTCTCGTCGCCCTATGGCTACTTCGCCTCGGTCCAGATCGACGATCTGGCCGCCCGGTTCGGGCGTACCGCCAAATGGAAGCCGATCATGATCGGCGCCGCCTTCAAGCAGTCCGGCAACCGACCCCTCCTCGAACAACCCATCAAGGGCGACTACAGCCGCCATGACTGGCAACGCCTGGCGCGCCTGCTCGACGTGCCCTGGGTGCTGCCCGAGCCCTTCCCAATCGCGACCCTGGCGGCGGCGCGCGCCTTTTGGTGGCTGACCGCGAGCGACGTGGCGCTGGCCCGGCGCTTCGCCCAGGCCGCCTTCCACGCCTATTTCGCCGACGGGCGCGACATATCGGCGGCAGGGACGGTGGCCGAGGTCGCGGCGAACCTGGACATCGACGCGGCGGCCCTGCTCGCCGCCGTCCAGGACCCGGCGATCAAGGCGCGGCTGAAGTTCGAGACCGACGACGCCATCAAGCTGGGCGTCTTCGGATCGCCCTTTGTGTTCGTCGATGGCGAGGGTTTTTGGGGCGCCGACCGCTTGTGGATGGTCAAACGATGGCTGGAGAGCGGCGGCTGGTAGAGTCATAATGAAGACACGGGCCGCCCCGCCGTTTTATTTTATTTAGGACCTGTGTGTCATGGCTGATGAAAAAACCGCGCCGCTTACGGTTTCCGTGGCCGACGGCCTGGCCCGGGTGGTCATGGATCGGCCACGGCGCCACAACGCCTTCGACGATACGCTGATCGACGCCTTGGCCGACGCCTTCGAGGCGCTGGCCGGGCGCACCGATGTGCGTTGCATGACCCTCGCCGGCGCCGGCAAGAGCTTTTCGGCCGGCGCCGATCTCGACTGGATGAAGCGCAGCGCCGAGTACGCCTTCGACGAAAACCTGGCCGAGGCACGGCGCCTGGCCGGGATGATCCGCCGCCTCGACACCCTGCCCATGCCCACCATCGCCCTGGTGCAGGGCGCGGCGATCGGCGGCGGCGTCGGACTGGTCGCCGCCTGCGACATCGCCTTGGCCGCCGAGGTGGCGGTCTTTTCGTTCTCCGAGGTCAAGCTGGGAATCATTCCGTCGGTCATTTCACCCTATGTGCTGAGGGCCATCGGCGAACGCGCGGCCGGGCGCTACGTCCTCTCCGGCGAGCGCTTCGACGCCGCCGAGGCCCTGCGCATCGGCCTGGTGCACGCGGTATTGCCGGCCGACGGATTGGGAGCCGCTGGCGAAGAACTTACCAACGCCATCCTTGCCAACGGACCCGAGGCGGTGGCGGCGGCCAAGCGGCTGATCGCCGACGTCGCCGGTCAGCCGATCGACGGCTCGCTGATCGAGGAGACGGCGCGGCGCATCGCCGAAATCCGCCGCGGCGCCGAGGGACGCGAAGGCGTCGGCGCCTTTCTCGACAAGCGCAAGCCGAACTGGCTTTGAGCGCGGCGATGCGTCTTCCGAATTCCGTCAAACTGGTCGAGGTGGGTCCCCGCGACGGCCTCCAGAACGAGCCCGAGACGGTACCCACCGACGTCAAGGTGGAACTGATCGACCGCCTTTCGGCGGCCGGGCTGCCGGTGATCGAGGCCGGCAGTTTCGTGTCGCCCAAATGGGTGCCGCAGATGGCCGACACGGCCCAGGTGCTGGCCCGCGTCCGGCGTCAACCGGGTGTCGGCTATCCGGTGCTGGTGCCCAACATGAAAGGCTTCGACGCGGCCATGCGGGCCGGCGCCACCGAGATCGCGGTCTTCGCCGCCGCCTCCGAGACCTTTTCAACGCGTAACATCAATTGTTCCATTGCCGAGAGCCTGGAGCGCTTTGCCCCTGTCTGCCAAGCGGCGCTGGAACGGGGCATCGCGGTGCGCGGCTACGTCTCCTGCGTTCTCGGCTGTCCCTACGAAGGCGAGATAGCACCCGCCGCCGTCGCCCGGGTGGCGGTGGATCTGCTGGCGCTGGGTTGTAATGAGATATCGCTGGGCGACACCATCGGCGTCGGCACCCCGGCCCGCGCCCAGGCCCTTGTCGACGCCGTCGCCGAACGGGTGCCCAGGGACAAGCTGGCGGCCCATTTCCACGATACCTACGGCCAGGCGCTGGCCAACCTGCTGGCCGTCCTCGAACGCGGCATCGCCGTCATCGATGCTTCGGTGGCGGGCCTCGGCGGCTGTCCCTACGCCGAAGGGGCGACGGGCAATGTGGCCAGCGAGGACGTGCTCTACATGCTGAACGGCCTGGGCATCGCCAGCGGGGTCGATCTTGAAGCCGTGACCGAGGCCGGCCGCTTCGTCGACGCCCACCTGGGCCGCCCTCCCGCCTCCAAGGTCAACCGCGCGCTCCGTTAACCAAGTTTCCATATAGACCGCATCCGCTGGCTCTGCCGCCCGGCGGGTCGATCCATCGCGGAGGTCATTTTGTTAGCCCGCGGACGTCGCCGGAGCAACAATCCTTTGTTTGTTCGGATTTTACAATTATATTGTTACGGTCCGATAACAATAAGTTTTTGGGGCTGTCCCAGATAACTAGCCCAAATGCTTCCTAACCCATTGCCTCAATTGCGCTAATTGGATTGATGGG
>JASLLZ010000108.1 GCA_030746775.1 Rhodospirillales bacterium
CCCAAAGTAGGCGTCGGCGGGTGTGACGTTGCCAAGGCTCTCGTGGTAGCGGTGGTTGTTGTAATGATCGACGAAGGTGCCGATCCGCATCTTGAGATCGCCAGGTAGGTAATAATTTTCGAGCAGAACCCGATTTTTGAGCGTTTGATGCCAGCGCTCGATCTTGCCCTGTGTTTGCGGGTGGTATGGCGCGCCGCGGACATGATCCATGCCCTGATCTTCGAGCCAGTCGGCCAGATCGCCAGAGATATAGGACGAACCGTTATCGCTGAGCAGTCTGGGTTTATGGATGACATTAGCGCTGCCGCAGCCTGATTCTTCTAGCGCCAGCTTCAGCGTCTCTGTCACATCGTCCGCCTTCATGGTGGTGCAGAGCTTCCAGGCGATGATGTACCTAGAGTAGTCGTCCAGGATGGTCGACAGATAGAACCAGCCCCAACCGATGATCTTGAGGTAGGTGAAGTCGGTCTGCCAAAGCTGGTTCGGCGCCGAGGTCTTGTCACGGAACTCACTTGCCGCCTTGATGACGACAAAGGCTGGGCTGGTGATAAGATCTTGGGCCTTGAGCAGCCGGTAGATGGAGGCTTCGGAGACAAAATAGCCCCTTGTATCCGTGAACCTCACCGCCAGTTCGCGGGGCGACAGTTCTGGCTCTTCCAGGGCAAGATCGACGATCCGCTGGCGAACATCGTCCGGGATGCGGTTCCACACGCTGCCGGGGTCGCTGGTGCGGTCTTCAAGGCCTTCCGTACCGAACGCCCGGTAGCGATCGTACCACCGATAAAACGTAGTGCTCGGAATGCCCAGCTTGTCCAGCGTCCGTCGGACCGGCAGATGAGACTTCTCGACGAGGCGGATGATCTCAAGCTTCTCGGATGCGGGATATCTCATTCCTCGTCTCCCCCATGCCCGATCATGCTTTTTTTGAGCAGCCGGTTCTCTAGCATTTGTTCGGCCAACGCCTCCTTGAGATCGCGGGCCTCGGCTCGCAACGTCTTTACCTCGGTGCTGGTGGCCTGGCGCGCCGTGTCGCCTGCAAGCCGCTTCTTACCGGCTTCAAGAAATTCCTTCGACCAATTGTAATACAGGCTTTCCGCGATGCCCTCACGCCGGCACAGCGTGGCGATGCTCTCTTCGCCACGAAGACCTTCAAGGACAACGCGTATCTTCTCTTCTGCCGAATACTGACGGCGTGTCTTGCGCCGGATGTCCCGAACGACCCTCTCGGCCCCAGAAATCCTCCCTTACGCAAACCCCTCAATGTGTCCCAAGGGCGCTGACGTCAGACAAGTGGTTCGTTTAACATTTGATTTCCGTACACCTACCCCCCTGTTGCGGTGCCAAATTGAGCGGGGATCACACCTCAATCCGAATCGCCCGTATCGTCCTAGCCCGTCATCCCGGCGGGCTCGCCGAACGCTTCGGCCATGGCGTCGGTTAGGCGGATCCGAACGGCGTCGGCATCGCCCATGACGTCGGCCAACGTCTGACCGCCTCCGGGCACCGACAGGTCGGGCACCGCGCGTTCGAAGAGGCGGCGGCGCACGTCCTGGCGCACCGACTTGGGCAGCTTCGCCAGGGCGCGGTTGAGGCGCGACATGGTGGCGTCGTCGAACACCGCCTCCCAGGCCTCGCGCTCGGGACCGAAGTCGAAGTCGGCGCGCACGTTCTCCTTGACCCGGCCGCGGCGCAGCTTCTCGGTCGCCGCCTCATCGACGCCGCCATCGGTGATCACCATGTCGTAGTCGCGGGCTGCGCCATCGCGGCTGATGAAGCCCATCTCGACGTCGTGGAGCACCTTTCGCGGCTCGCGCAAGTGCGGATCGCCGTAGCCGCCGCCGCCCGGCATCATGAAGGTCACGGTGTCGCCCCTCTTGACCGACAGCAGGTGGATCTTGCTGAGTTCGCGCTGATCCGGCCGGCCAAGGTTCAGGAAGGCCTGCATCGGACTGCCCGGCTTGCCGCCGAAGACGCCGTAAGAGGGGAAGCGCAGGCGCTCCATGCTGCGCGCCAGGATGGCGCTGCCGTCGCGTAGGATCTCGACCGTGATGGTCTGGCCGGCGCCGCCCCGCCAACACCCGGGACCGCCCGAGTCGGGGCGCACGTCGTAGCGTTGCACCAGGATGCCGCACTCCGCCTCGACGGTCTCCAGCGGATGGTTCTGCATGTTGTTCATTGAGGTGTCGCGCGCATCGACGCCGTCCTGACCCTCCAGCGCCCCCATGCCGCCGCGCATCGGCTCGACCACCTGCACGGTGCGCTTCTGGCCGTCCGCCTCGTACTCGGCCAGGGCGAAGGGCGTCGAAATGCCGCCGCTGGGCGCCGGTAGCAACCCCGGGCGGGCCTTCATGATGGCGCCCGTGATGGCATGGTGGAGGCGCCGGGCGGGCTCGGCGCGGATACCGACCGCGTCGGGGAACTCTGCGTTCATCACGGTGCCCGGCGGGTTGGTGACGGTGATCGAGCGGTACAGCCCGGCGTTCTTGACCATCGTCTGGTCGTAGGTGGTGAGGATCGAGGTAAGGCGATAGGTGATCCAGTAGTTGCGCCCGTTCAAGGTCGGCACGTTGTAGGCCGAGCGCACCTGCGGATCGGTATCGGTGAGGTCGATGTTGATGCAGCCGTCGTCCACGGTAAGCTTGACCCGCACCCGCACGGGCACCGGGCTCAGCATGTCGTCGTCCATGAAGTCCCAGAACTCGTAAGTGCCGTCGGGAATGCGGCGGAGGACGTCGCGCGCCTTCAGCGCCGTGTAGTCCTGCAGGTCCTTCTGGCAGCTAAGAAAGGCCTTCACCCCGTGCCGCTTGATGACGTCGGCAAGACGACGTTCGCCGATTTCCATGGAACCCAGCATGGCATTCAGATCGCCAAGGTTGACGTCCGGCGTCCGGCTATTAGCCATCAGAAATTTGAACAGGTCGTCGTTCGGTACTCCTTTCTTGACGATCTTCATCGGCGGCACCCTCAGGCCTTCCTGGAAGATCTCGGTGAACGCGGGCGAAATGGAGCTCGGCACGGCACCGCCGATATCGGTGCAATGGACGAAGCACCAGCCGTAGGCGACGACCTTCTTGTCATGAAAGTAGGGTCGGATCATGTGGAGATCGGGCAGGTGCGTCGACAGGCCGCCCGACAGGTACGGGTCGTTGGTGAACAAGACGTCGCCCGGCTCGACATCGGGAACCGCGCGAATGGTGGACGCGTAGTCGGTGTCGATGAGGAAATCGAAGGTGGCGGACGGCGGATGGGCGAACAACAGGCCGTCGGTATCCAGGATGCCGGTCGCGAAGTCGGCTGCCTCCTTGACGTAGATGGAGCGCGAGGCGCGCTTGAGGGCGAAGTACATCTCGTCGGCCACTGCCGCGACCTTGTTGTTCATAATCTCGAGGAGGATGGGGTCGAGCTTCATAGGCCTTCCCGGGGTTAAGTCTTGCTCAACCAGGCGGCGAACGGTAGACGCTACTTCGGGGCCTGTCAAAACGTTCCCGCCCGGTCGGTGGCGGCTGGGCTATTATCGTGGCCGACACTCCACCGACGGGGAGGTCCCGAATGGGCAAGACCATCGCTGGAGTGCTGACGTTGCGCGATGCGCCTGCGGGTGGCGAGCGCCCGCCACAAGGTCGGTGCCGATTTCGACTTTGGCCCGGCGAGGCCTGGGAGCGGGTGTTCGACGACGCCATGGCCGAGATCTTCGGCGTGGAACCCGATCGGCCGGCCAAAATAGTTCCCTAGGACTTACTTGTTCGGATCGCTCAACCGTACCAATTCAAGCAGCGCCGCTAGGTCCTCGGATTGGTCCAGGCGGGCGATTTCGTCGATGGCACGGCCGGCGCGGTCGCGGCCGATCACCGGTTCCGCCATGGCGAGAAATTTTTCCGCCAGCTGCTCCCAGGTGGCCGGTCGAGACGGCGACCACTTGACCCGGTCGAGCTGGCGCGAGATCACCTCGCCACCCACCAGGTGAATGTCGAGCCGCACCGGCCATTCGCCGGGATAGCGCTTGGTCATCTCGGTGTCCTCGGCCATGTGGACCTTCGCCGCCAGGGCGTGGGTGGCGGGGTCGCGCAAGCGCCGTTCCAGGCGCTGGCGCCAGGTCATTTCGCCATCCATTAGCGCTACCGCGATGCAGAAGGGAATGGAGAGAAAACACTCGATTTCCGGCGTGTCGATGGTCGTCTGCCGCCCCGTGAAGTGAGCGGCCTCCAGATAGGTGGTGACGTCGATCCTCTCCACCTCGTCGGGCTTGATCGGACGCTCGGCCAGGAGGTCGAGGATAATTTCAACCGGGCCGACGATGAGAAGCCCGATCGGGTAAGGTTTGAAGGCGGTATCGAGGCAGCTCCAGAACTCGCCCAGCTTGTCCACCGCCACCTTCAGGTCCGGCTTGCCGTCACCCATCAAATAGAGAAAGGAGTGGTGGCGAGGCGGCTCACCCTCGATCGGCGGGGCAGTGAACCCGGCACGTGCCAGATAGGCCGATTCGATTCCCACCATCGCGGCCTGGCCGCCGTGCACCGTCTTGGCGGTGTAACCCTTGAAACTGGTGTCGCCACTGCTGAGCGGCAGGATCGAGCCCGCCATGCCGATTGCCGTCGCCATGGTCTTGGCGTCGAAGCCGAGGTAGCGGCCGGTGGTGACGGCCGAGCCGACGGTACCGACCGTGCCGGTGGCCTGGAAGCCGGCGAACCAGTGGGCGGGCTGCACGGCCAGCGCCACCCTAGAGGCCACCTCGTAGCCGGCAATGCCGGCGGTGATGACCTGGCGGCCCGAGGCGCCCAGCGCCTCACCCATCGCCAGCACCGCCGGCATGACCGCTGACCCGGTGTGAATGCGTCCCGTCAGGGACGAGTCCTGGCAATCCAGGGTCTGCGAGAGGTTACCGTTGGCGAAGGCGGCCATGAGGGGCGTCGTGCGTCGGCGGTAACCAACGATGGAGGCGTCCCCCTCGGGACCCAGTTCTTCGATGAAACGGCCGAGATGCCGATTGCCGTTAGCCTCGTGGAACGCAACGCCACCCAGCATGATGCCGACGGCGTCGAGAACGAACATCTTGGCCCGCTGGCGCAGGTCGCTCGGCAGGCTGTCATAGGTCAGGCCGGCGGCGAAGCCGGCGAGGCGCTGGGTCACGTCCATGATTTCCTCCTCAGCCTACGAAGAGCCGGGTGGTGCCGCTCGGTTCCGGTCCCGGCGGTCTTCCCCCCGCCTTCCATCTCGCCTAGAATACCGCCCAATCGACAGGGAGGCGATCAGGAACTGTATCGCCGATCAAGAAGTACGGACCCATCGCGGCCGCTCGATCGTGATCTGAGCTCCGTTTTTGGGTTTGCCCGTCCGGGCGATTCAGAATCGTCGGAAGACCCGGCGCGAGCCGGGCGGGATAAGTGCTCGCCGGAGATCCCGGAAACAAGGAGCGACGACAACAGGACCATCGTTCATGCAGGGTTTCCAGCGCATCGCCAACCGGCTCCTACTCACCCTCTTCGTCTTGTGGACGGTGGCGACGATTTTGTTCCTGATGTTCAGACTGATGCCCGGCAGTCCGCTGGCGGCTTACGTCGACCCGACGTTTACGGCCGAGCAGCAAGCAGCGCTGCTGCACACCTTCGGTCTCGATCGGCCCCTTCACGAGCAGTACGTGCTGTTCGTCGTCAACCTTTTCCAGGGCGAACTTGGTCACTCCTTCTTTTACAAAAAGCCGGTCGGCGAAGTGATCATGGGCGCCTTCGTCAACACCTTGGCCTTGACTCTCGGTTCGCTGATCGTGGCCTACATATTCGGCATTATCGCGGGCGCGGCCATGGCGTGGAAACGCGGCACCTGGATCGAGGGCGTCGGCATTCCCACCGTCCTTGTCACCCGCGCCGCGCCGGAATTCTGGCTGGGCATGCTTCTGCTGGCTATTTTCAGCTTCAACCTCGGTTGGTTTCCGGGAGGTGGCGCCAATTCCGCCGGCGCCGAATTCGACAGCGAGTGGGCGCGCATTTTCTCCGTCGACTTCATGTGGCATCTGGCGTTACCCGCCTTTGCCCTGGCCTTACACCTGCAAGGACTGCCCCTTTTGTTGATGCGCACCAACATGCTCGAAGTGATGCAAGAGGACTTCGTCACCATGGCGCGCATGAAGGGATTGTCGAGCTGGACCATCGTGATCCGCCACGCCGCCCGCAACGCGTTGTTGCCGGTGGCCACCGCCTTTGCCCTGGGAGTCGGCTATTCGGTCGGCGGCAACGTGGTCGTCGAGACGGTTTTCAGCTGGCCCGGCCTGGGGCGCATGCTGGTCGATGCCGTGTCGTCGAGCGACTATCCCCTGGCACAAGGCGCCTTCTTGCTCATTACCACCGTGCTGGTCACGATGAATTTCATTGCCGATCTCTTGTACAGCGTTCTCGACCCGAGGGTGTCTCATGCCAGCCGTCACTGAGACCGGGACCACCGGCACCGGCCGGCCGCCGCGTTCGGCTTGGCTTGGCCAACTGCTGCGACGCCTGGTTTCCCTAACCCGGCGCGACCCGTTCGCCTTTGCCGGGGTGGCCATCTACGTTATCTTCGGCATCGTCGCCATCTTCGCCGATGTGTTGGCGACCCACGATCCGTTGACCATCCTCTTCGATTCTAAGGGTCGTCTGGCGGCCAGCCTGCCTCTTTCTTCCGACCACTATCTGGGAACCACAAGTCTGGGTCGAGACATTTATTCTCAACTCGTCCACGGCACGCGAAGCGCGCTCATCATTGGCATCACCGCGGCCATCGTGGTCGTCCTGATCGGGACCATGGTCGGCCTCGTTTCGGGCTATTTCGGAGGCTTGATCGACGTCGTCCTCATGCGTGCCGCCGACATCGCGTTGGGAATCCCGTTCCTGCCCTTCGTCATCGTCCTCGCCTCGTTTCTCGAGCCCAGCATGTGGAACGTTGTGTTGGCCATGGCATTGCTGGTCTGGCCGACCACCGGACGTGTCATCCGCAGCCAAGTGCTCACCCTGCGCGAACGCACCTTCGTGGAGGCGGCCAGGGTGACGGGGTCGAGCCAGGCACGGATCTTGTTCGTGCATGTGGCGCCCAACATCATGCCGCTTTCCTTCGTCTATGGCTCGATCGCCATCGGCTGGGCGATTCTTACCGAGGCGAGCATCTCATTCCTCGGATTCGGAGCCACGGACACGGTTTCCTGGGGATACATGCTTCAGGACGCCTATCTCTCTCAGGCCCTGTCGCGCGGCTGGTTCCACTGGTTCGTGCCACCCGGCATCTGCATCATCTTGGTGGTCGTCGCCGGCTTCTTCGTCAGCCGCGGTTTCGAGGAAATCTTCTTCCCTCGGCTCAGGGAGTAGACCGTTGACCGTTCTCTCGGTGCAGGATCTGCAGGTTCACTACATGACCGATCGTGGCGTCGTCCACGCCATCGAACGGGCAAGCCTGGACGTGCCCGAGGGCCAGGTGGTGGGGGTGGTCGGCGAGTCCGGTTGTGGCAAGACCACCCTAGCCCGGGCGATCATTCGGGTGATGGAAAAGAACGCCCGCATTGTCGGCGGGCGAATGCTGTTCGGCGACAAGGATCTGGTCCGCTTGAGCGAGGCCGAAATTACAAAACATCGGTGGCGCGATATCGCCTTCATTCCGCAGAGCGCCATGAACTCGCTGGACCCGGTCTATCGCGTTGGCGCGCAACTCGTCGAGGTCCTGGTGGATCGCGGTGGTCTGGACAAGGGCAAGGCGAGTGATCGGGCGGAGGAGCTTTTTGACATGGTTGGCCTGGACGGCCAACGTCTGCGCGACTATCCCCACCAGTTCAGTGGCGGCATGCGCCAGCGCGCCGCCATCGCCCTGGCCATTGCCCTCGACCCCAAGTTGGTGATTGCCGACGAACCGGTGACGGCCCTCGACGTGATCGTCCAGCGCCAGGTTCTGGACGTTTTCAAATCCCTTCAGAACCGCCTCGGCGTATCAGTGATCCTGATTACCCACGACATCAGCGTCATCGCCTATACCAGCGACCGAGTGGTCGTCATGTACGCCGGCGAGGTCGTCGAATCCGGCCCCACGGACAAGGTTTTGACGGCACCCGCCCATCCCTACACGATGGGGCTTTGCAAAGCCTTTCCGGACCTTCAGGGAAGCGGCGGCACCCTGGTTCCGATAGAGGGCAGCCCGCCCGACCTTCTCGATCCGCCGGTCGGATGCCGGTTCGCCGAACGCTGTCCGTTCGCACAACCGGTGTGTGACGAGGCCGGACTCGTGCTGGAGGAGGTGGCGCCGGGACATCGGGCCGCCTGCCGGCGGCTGTCAGAGGCCGATACCTTGCGCAGCCAAGCCGGGGAGGTTGATACGTGGCAACGCTCGTAGAGGCCTGTAACCTGAAGAAACACTTCCCGGCGGCGCGTGGCCTGTGGGACATGGTGCGGGGCCGTCAGCCGGTGGTGCGGGCCGTCGATGGGCTCGATTTCACCATCGAAGAGGGCGAGAACGTCGGGCTGCTCGGCGAATCCGGTTGCGGCAAGACCACCACCGGCCGCTTGATGCTGCGACTTATACCGCCCACCGAGGGCTCGCTTGCCTTCGATGGCAAGGATATCGCCGAACTGGAAGGCGAGGACCTGCGACACTTCCGTCAGGTGGCCCAACTGGTGTTCCAGAATCCGTTCGACGCCCTGAACCCGCGCTTCACCATCGACCGCTCGCTTCGCGAGCCGCTGGTCAACGCCAAGATCGACCGGGAAGAGCACGAGGAACGCATGCGGATCGCCATGCGACGGGTCCACCTGCCGGACGTGGAACAATATACCGGGCGTTATCCTCACCAGCTTTCGGGCGGTCAGCTGCAGCGGGTGGTCCTGGCCCGTGCCTTGATCCTGGAGCCCCGTTTCGTGGTTGCCGACGAGCCGGTGTCCATGCTTGATGTCAGCGTTCGCGCCGGCATCCTCAACGTCATGCGCGAGGTGCATGACCAGATGGGGCTGACGGCGGTTTACATTTCCCACGACTTCGCCCTGGTCCGTTACGTCTGCAGCCGCACCATCGTCATGTATCTCGGCAAGGTGGTCGAGGACGGCCCGTCGGAAGATGTGGTACGCGATCCCCAGCACCCCTACACCAAGGCCCTGGTACAGGCCGTTCCGGTTCCCCGGGTCGATCAGTCCCACGATCCGCTGCCCATTATCGGCGGTCTGTCCGATGTCCAGGAAACGCCGTCAGGTTGCCATTTTCGGGATCGCTGCCCGTTCGCCTTCGCCCGCTGCGCCGATGAGGAACCGCCGATCCAGGAGATCGCGCCCGGCCGCCGGGCGGCCTGCCACCTACTCGACTAGTCTCACCTTGTTGACACCAAAGGGCTAATTCCACGCGTCGAGGGGGCGCGTCGCCTTTTCGATCCAGGCCGCCGTCTCGTCGTCCACAAGCGGAGCGACGGTTTCGAGGACCCACCGGTGATAGCGGTCGAGCCAGTCTGCCTCCTCGGCTGTCAGCAGGGCCGGCTCCACCAGGTGGGCGTCGATCGGCACCACGGTCAGGGTTTCGAAGGCCAGGAACGGCAACTCCGCGTCGGACGAATCGGCGCTGGGCAGTGCGACAATCAGGTTCTCGATACGGACACCAAAGGCACCGCTCTCATAATATCCGGGTTCATTGGAAACGATCATTCCCGGCCCGAAAGGCGCCGAATTCGGCGCCTTGGAGATCGACTGGGGCCCCTCGTGGACATTGAGGAAGCTGCCCACGCCGTGCCCTGTCCCGTGATTGAAGTCCAGTCCGACCTCCCACAACGAGCGCCGCGCCACGCCGTCCAGGTGTCCGCCTCGCGTGCCGCGGGGAAAACGGGTGGTGGCAAGCGCGATGTGAGATTTGAGAACGCGGGTGAAGCGATCGCGCATCTCCGCCGTCGGGTCGCCAACCGCGATGGTGCGGGTGACGTCCGTGGTGCCGTCCATATACTGACCACCCGAATCGCAGTGGTACAGATCGCCCCGGCGGATGCTGCGGTCGCTTTCGGCGGTTGGCCGATAGTGGGGAAGTGCCGCGTTGGGGCCGCTTCCCGATATGGTGGAGAAACTCGGCTCGACGAACAGCTCTACCTCGCTCCGCAGTTGGTCGAGCCGGTTTGCCGCCTCCAGTTCGGTGAGCCGGCCCTTGGGTGCCTCCCGGTTCATCCAGGCCAGGAAACGCGCCATCGCGGCGCCGTCGCGGCGGTGGGCATTGCGCGCGCCGGCAATTTCCACGTCGTTCTTTTCCGCTTTGGGACGGGCGCAGGGATCAAGAGCGTAGACGATGGTTGCACCGCTTCGGCGCAGACGCTCGACGACCCCGGCGGCGACGCCAAGTTCGCGTTCCAGCGCCGGTCCGCCGGCACCTGAATCGACCTGCACCGTGGTCGCGCTTCGGCCCAGGGCTTCAAGGGCATCGCCGAATCGGCCCGGCGCGTGGATCGTGGCCTCGGCCGCCAGGTGACGCCCCGCCGCCGGGGTCAGTTTGCGCGGGTCGATGAACAGCTCGACCGCGCCGTCCCGGCGGACAATCGCCCATGATAGCGGTAGTGGCGAGCGGGGCACGTCGCTGCCCCGGATGTTGAGGAGCCAGGCAATGGAATCGGGGGCCGTCACGACGGCGGCGTCGACGCCGCTATGGGCCAAGTCGGTGGCAACACGGGTCCGCTTGTCAGTCGATGCAACGCCCGCGTGGCGCAACTCGTGAGGGACAACCGGCCCGATTGGCAGTGCCGGTTGACCCCGCCAGACCGCATCGAGGGGATTGTCCGCTACTGCTTCCGGGGTGCCCGCTGCCCGCCGCGCCCCTTCGGCGTAGGCCTGTATCTGGCGCTCGGTATGAAGCCACGGATCGTAACCCAGGCGTCCGCCCTCGGGCAGGTTGGCGGCGATCCACGCGGCCGGTGGATCGTCGGAGAGGTCCAGCGACTCGAAGAGATCGGGGTCCATCTGGGCACGCACCTGAAGGGTGTAGCGGCCGTCGACGAAGATGACGGCACGCTGCTCCAGGACTACGACCAGGCCGGCCGATCCGGTGAAGCCGGTGAGCCATCGCATGCGGTCGACCCGGGCCGGTAACCTGCCCGCCCACAAGCCGGTTGCCGTGCGTCACGCCATCGAGGGCGCTGGCGCAGAGTTGCGCTTCCTGCCGC
>JASLLZ010000109.1 GCA_030746775.1 Rhodospirillales bacterium
TTCATCATTAGTTCGCGGCCCGGATTATTGAATTTGCGGTTGCCAAAGGGCAAATGAATTTCTCGTGATCGATGAAGGCGGGAGGCAGGGGACCTTCTTCTGGCCGGGGTGTGGTATAGAGCCTATTTTCCACGGTCGGCCGGTGGCTCGGTTCGATGATCGGCGGAGACAGCGCAATGACCACGATTTCGGCGGTTTCGGTTTTCTGCGGCTCGCGCCTTGGCGATCCTCCGGCCTATCGTGCGGCGGCCGAGGAGTTGGGTTCGTTGTTGGCGAGGCGGGGCATTCGCTTGGTCTATGGCGGCGGCGGCATCGGGCTGATGGGCATCCTCGCCGACGCCGCTTTGGCCGGCGGCGGACTGGTCACCGGGGTGATACCGGAATTCCTTGTCGAACATGAGGTGGAAAAGAGCGACGTCACCGACCTGGTCGTCGTCGACAGCATGCACGCCCGCAAAACACGCATGTTCGAACTGACCGACGGCTGCATCGTCCTGCCGGGCGGCCTGGGAACCCTGGACGAGGCCATCGAGGTCATAACGTGGAAACAGCTCCGCCTGCACGACAAGCCGGTGGTGGTGGTCAATACCGACGGTTTTTGGGAGCCCTTTCTGGCCTTGGTGGAAGCGGTGATCGGCGGCGGGTTCGCCCACCCGGACGTGCGCGGCCTGTTCACCGTGGTCGATCGTGTCGACCAGGCATTGCCGGCCCTGGAGGCGGCGCCCGAAGCCAATCCCGAGGTCCTCACCAGTCATCTCTGAAGGGCGTGGCGAATAGGAGTACGCCGACCCTTGTAATAGGGCGAAAGCCTCTTTATTTTTCGTCAATCGGAATTGATCGGGGCCCGTTCGGGCACGTTCAGACATCAAGCGAGATCGTCATTTGGGTCGCCATGCCATCGCGTTCGGACGGATGAGCCGCCGAGCCGGGAAATCTTGGATCGCAAGATTATCCAAACCTTGAGTTCTTGAGTTGGGGAAAAATAATGTCCGCGCAGTCAATAGCGACAACGCCAGACATCATTTATACAATCGTCGATGAGGCGCCTCAGCTGGCGAGTGAATCCCTCCTTCCCATCATACGGGCTTTTACCCAGGTGGCCGGCGTTAGCGTCGGCACAAGGGACATATCGCTGGCGGGTAGAATTTTGGCGAACTTTCCGGAGTCTCTGGGCAAGGATCAACGCCAGTCCAATGATCTGGCTGAATTGGGTGAGCTTGTCCAAGAACCGCAAGCCAACATCATAAAGCTTCCCAATATCAGCGCCTCGATCCCCCAGCTCAAGGCCGCCATCGGGGAATTGCAAGAGCAAGGTTTTGACATTCCTTCGTACCCCGAGAATCCAAGAAACGACGCGGAGCGTGATGTCAAAGCCCGCTATGACATGATCAAGGGCAGTGCCGTCAACCCCGTTCTAAGAGAGGGGAATTCAGACCGCAGGGCTCCCCGGGCGGTAAAGGAATACGCCAGGAAAAACCCTCAAAGAATGGGCGAGTGGCGCAGTGATTCAAAGACCCACGTCGCTTCGATGAAAAGCGGAGATTTCCGCTCCAACGAAAAGTCCGCGACCATCGACGACGCATCGGCGGGCGATGCCAGGATCGAATTCGTCGACGGCAACGGAGACGTTACGGTCCTGAAGGAAAAAACGGCCCTTCAAAACGGTGCGGTCGTCGATGCATCCGTGATCGGTCAAGGGGCCTTGCGCGCATTTTTCGAAGAACAAATAAGTGATGCGAAAGAGCAGGGGATTCTGTTCTCTCTGCACCTGAAGGCGACGATGATGAAGGTTTCCGACCCCATCATCTTCGGCCATGCGGTCTATGTTTATTTCAAGGACGTTTTCGAAAAGCACGCCGGCGTTTTCGCCGATCTCGGCGTCGATCCGGACAATGGCGTGGGCGACATTCTGGGCAGGACCCGGACATTGGGGGAAGACCAAAGGGCAGCCATCGAAGCCGATATTCAGGCCTGCCTGGAAGAACGGCCCGACCTCTACATGGTCAATTCCGACAAGGGGATCACCAACCTCCACGTTCCAAGCGACGTCATCATCGACGCATCCATGCCTGTTGTCATACGAAGCGGCGGCAAGTCCTGGGGCCCGGACGGTGGAGAACACGATGTCAAGGCGGTCATCCCCGACAAGAGCTATGCCGGGGTCTATGGGGAAACGATCGAATTTTGTAAGAAGCACGGCGCCTTTGATCCGGCGACAATGGGAAGCATTGCCAATGTCGGCCTGATGGCGCAAAAAGCCGAGGAATACGGCTCGCACCCTCAAACCTTCAAGGCGCCTGGAAACGGCTCCATCCGAGTCGTCGTTGCCGGCGGACGGGACCTGCACGAACATACCGTCGAGGCGGGCGACATTTGGCGTTTGTGCCAGACCAACGATGGGCCTATCCGCGATTGGGTGAAACTGGCCGTCAAACGGACGAAAACAACCGGCTCACCGGCCGTTTTCTGGTTGGACAAGGACCGGCCGCACGATGGCGAACTGATAAAAAAGGTCGAGCGTTACCTGCAAGATCACGACACGGACGGCCTGGATATCGAGATCATGTCGCCCAGGCAAGCCACCCGTTTTTCGCTCGAACGCATGAAAAACGGTCAAGACACGATTTCGGTGACGGGAAACGTGCTGCGTGACTATCTCACAGACTTGTTTCCCATCCTGGAAGTGGGGACGAGCGCCAAGATGCTCTCGATCGTGCCCCTGATGAACGGTGGCGGGCTGTTCGAGACGGGTGCCGGCGGCTCGGCGCCGAAACACGTTCAGCAGTTCGTCGAAGAAGGGCACCTGAGGTGGGATTCGATCGGCGAGTTCGCGGCCCTTGCCGCGTCGCTGGGGCATCTGGGCGAAGCGCGCCACAACGACAAGGCCGCGATCTTGGCAACAACGCTCGATCAGGCAACCGGCAAGGTGCTGGAAAACAACAAATCACCGAGCCGCAAGGTTGGCGAGATCGACAACAGGGGAAGCCATTTCTATCTCGCCCTCTATTGGGCGCAGGCGCTCGCCGCCCAGGATCAGGACGACGATCTCAAGCGGCACTTTGGCCCAATCGCCCAAGAGCTTGAGAGCAACGAAGCCAAGATCATCGAAGAAATCGATGCCGTTCAAGGCACTGCCGTCGATCTGGGGGGCTATTACCACCCCGACCCTCAAAAGGTCAGCGCCGCGATGCGCTCAAGCCCGACCCTGAACGCCGTTATCGGGTAGGCGTCCGGGTCCCCATACGATCCACGACACCGGGCACGAACCATCGCCGCCCGTTGAGGCTTTCCGCGTCCCCAAATATGAGTTATAATGTTTGTTAGAACGTAATCTTGGCTCGAAAGGGTGAGTGCCATGGGCAGAGCGATCAAGGTGACCCGAATCGGAAATTCAACCGGGATCGTCCTTCCAAAGGAGGTTCTCTCCGGGATGAAGGTACATAAGGGCGATACGGTTTATCTGACGGAAACTCCCGAGGGCTATCTAATCACTCCCTACGACGAACAATTCACGCGGCAGGTTGAAGCGGCGGATGAATTCATGCGGGAGTATCGCGACGTTCTGCGCGAACTGGCAAAATGAAGGAGCCAATTTGGCTCCTGACGGACGCCATCGTCGCTGTACAGAGTACGCTTATAGCCGAACACGGGGGGCTATCGGGCGTTCGTGACCCTGATCTTCTTGAATCGGCGCTTGCTCAGGCACGGACCCGATACGCCTATGATCCCGAAACAACGCTGTTCGACCTCGCGGCGGCTTACGCCTTCGGCCTGGCGCGCAGCCATCCTTTCCTCGACGGCAACAAGCGTATCGCCATAACGGCTGTCGCAATGTTTCTTGGCGTCAACGATTTTCGTTTCGTTCCGGACAAGCTTGATGCGCTGAAAACGTTCCTTGCCCTTGCCGCCGGCGGCGTCGAGGAGTCCGAGCTTGCGCAGTGGATCGCGGCCAACGCGGAAAGTGCGGTGGGGTAGGGCGTCTTAAGGAATGGCGGCCAGTCGGCTCGTGCCCCTTGACGTTTGACGCTACGCTCAGTAGAAATCCCGCTTCCGGGTGCCTACTCAGAGGCGCCCGGTTGGTTTGACGAAGGAACCCAAGACCATGGCCAGACGGTGCCCCATCCTGGGCAAAGGCGTGCAGACCGGCAATAACGTCAGCCACGCCCACAACAAGACGCGGCGGCGTTTCCTGCCCAACCTTCAGGTCTCGTCGGTGTTCAGCGACGCGCTGGGCACCAAGGTACGCCTGCGGCTCAGCGTCCATGCCCTGCGCACCATCGAGTACAAGGGTGGGCTGGATGCGTTCCTGGTCGGCGCCCGCGACACCGATCTGTCACCCGAGGTGCGGCGCATCAAGAAGCGCATCAAGAAAGCCCTGGCATCCAAGGCGGCTTGAGGCCGCTTCCCCTTAGCAGAACCATGCTCTAACAGCAGCCATCGGCGCCACAATGGCGCCGGCCCGGCGGCCCCCTATTGGCCGACGATACGCCGACCGAACTTAGCGAACACCTGAAAAACGAAGAAAACAAGGACGCCTGGGCCTTCGGGGCGGGCAATACGGCGCGGCTGTACGGCGACCACGACACGAAGTTCGCCGAGGCCCGCGAGACCATGACCCTGGCCGATGGCAAGGGATTTTTTTTACGAAGGCCGGCCGTTGCTGGCGACGGCGACCGACGGCGACGGCAACCCCGGCCAGCTGCCGCTCCCGCCGGACGCGGTAAAGGAACTGGGCGCCATCCTCGAAGATCGCCATGCCGAAGCGGCGGCACGCGAAGTTCGCCCGGACCGGGTCGGCACGGTGATAGAGGGCAAGGCCTGTCCGACCGACGATTCCGCCGAATGGCGCGAATTGTTGGAGGAGCGCTTTCGGATGGTGGGGACGTCATGACTTGACAATTCACCTATTGGTGACTTATTCTTGCGGCATCTCATCACTAAACAGTGACTTAGGTCGTCGGATGGCGCGCGACAAGGAACGGACCAAGGACCGTATTATCGACGCCGTTGGCGGGCTGCTGACCCAATCGGGCTTTCGGGCCGTCGGCGTCAATGCGGTTGCCGAGGCGGCGGGCGTCGATAAGGTCCTGATCTACCGTTATTTTGGCGGGTTGGCGGGGCTGCTCGAAGCGGTTGCCGAGGTGCCCGACCTGTGGCCGACGGTCGACGAGGTGCTGGCCGAGGCGGGTATCGACGCGGGCCGGTCGGGCGAGGGTGGCGCCCTTGCCGAGGTGGTGGCGCCATTGCTTGTCGCCTACATGCGTCTTCTCGGCCGCCGTCCCGCCGCCCTTGAGGCGGTGGCCTGGGGGGTGGCCGAGCGGAACCCGTTGAGCGACGCCCTGGCGCGGCGGCGAAGCGCCTGGGGGAACGAAGTCGCGGGGCAAGTCTTTCGCGGCCGCAAGGCGCCCGCCGAGCGCGATATTCAGGCCGTCCTTTGCGTTCTGCTCGCCGCCGCCGACCACCTGATGGCCCTGGCGCGCCAGGGCGTTTCGTTCAACGGTATCCAGTTGCGGTCGAACGACGGTCTGCGGCGCATCGAGGACGCGGTTGCGGTCCTCGTGCTGGGTGCCCTCGGCGGGGTTACGTCAGGCGCTAACCCAGGCGTCCGGCCAGGTCCTGGATGAACTGCCAGGCGACGCGGCCCGACCGGGCGCCGCGCGCCACCGACCACTGGTGAGCTTCGGCGCGCAATTGCTTGACCGGCACGTCGAGGCCGAAATGGGCCGCGTATCCCTCGACGATGGCGAAATAGGTCGCCTGATCGCAGACGTGAAAGCCAAGCCACAGGCCGAAGCGGTCCGACAGCGAGACTTTTTCCTCCACCGCCTCGGCCGGATTGATGGCGGTCGAGCGTTCGTTCTCGATCATGTCGCGCGGCATCAGATGGCGGCGGTTCGACGTGGCGTAGAAAAGGACGTTGTCGGGCCTTCCCTCGATGCCGCCCTCAAGAAGCGCCTTCAAGGACTTGTACGACGTATCGGCGTCATCGAACGACAGGTCGTCGCAAAAAAGGACGCAGCGCTGTTCGCAGCCGCGCAGAATTTGCAGTAATCGGGGCAGGGTGCGGGTATCTTCGCGGTGGACCTCGATCAGAGCCAGGGCGCCCGGGGATTCGGCGTTGGCGGCGGCGTGCACCGCCTTGACCAAGGAGCTCTTGCCGGTCCCCCTGGCGCCCCACAGCAGGGCATTGTTGGCCGGCAGTCCGCGCGCGAAGCGGCGCGTGTTTTCCAACAGATCGGCGCGCTGCTCATCAATACCCTTGAGCAGTTCGAGGCCGATCCGGTTGACCGTCGTCACCGGTTCCAGGCGCCCATCCTCGGCGTGCCAGACGAAGGCGTCGGCGGCGGTGAGGTCGATCACCGATGGACCGGGCGGCGCCAGCCGGTCCAAGGCGTCGGCAATGCGTTCCCACAAGGACTGGTTATCGGGTTCGGTCATGGCATCGGACCCTATCACAAGGCGGAGGCCGGTCAACGCCGGCGCGGCTGGGCCAGGGTTGAGCAACTGGGCGTTTGCAACTGGCGTGGGGACGGTTATAGTCCCGCTGCCCCGCCGAACGGAACCTCAGGAGTCCACCCATGTTCGTCTCTCCCGCATACGCCCAGGCCGCCGCCGGAGGCGGTTCCGGCTTTGAGGCCCTGCTGCCGCTGGTCTTGATCTTCGTCGTCTTCTATTTCCTGCTCATCCGCCCGCAACAAAAAAAGATGAAGCAACACAAGGAGATGCTGGGTGCCGTCCGGCGCGGCGACAAGGTGGTCACCGGCGGCGGCATCATCGGCACCGTCACCCGTGTGGTGGACGACAACGAGCTTTCCGTCGAGATCGCTAAGGGCGTCCGGGTCAAGGTCCAGCGCGCCACCATCTCGGGCATTCTCGCCAAGACCGAACCGGCGAAGGGCGCCGCCAAGGACGGCGGCAAAGGTGGCAAGGACGGCAAGGAACCCGACGCCGAAGGGCCTGTCACCCGCTCGGGCGGCTCCGCCTCGGGCCTCAAGGCGCTGCTCGGCGGCAAGGACCGGTGACGGAGGCGGCGCCGACGGCCGATTGGGCACGGAATTGATCTGATGGTCTACTTCGCCAAGTGGAAGATCGTATTGGTATTGGCGTTGTGCGGGTTCGCCGTCGCCTTTTCGCTGCCCAACCTCATGGCCCAGAAGGACGCCGAACTGCTTCCCGTTTGGCTGCCTCACAAGCAGGTCAGCCTGGGCCTCGACTTGCAGGGCGGCTCGCACCTGTTGATGGAGGTCGACGTCGCGGCGGTCGTCAACGAACGCCTGGAAGCCCTGGTCGATTCGGTGCGCGTGGTGCTGCGCGGCGCGCGCCTCCGTTACACCGGGCTCGGCGTTCAGGGCCCCGCCGTCGGCGTTTTCATCAAGGACTCGGCGCGGGTCGAAGAAGCCCGGGTTTTGTTGCGCGACCTCGACAGCGAGACCGAGGCCAAGGTCGGCGAAGGCGGTCGCATTACCCTGACCCTGACCGAGCAGGCGATCCGCGACCGGCGCATCTCGGCGGTCGAGCAATCGATCGAGATCGTGCGCCGGCGCATCGACGAGACCGGGGTGCGCGAGCCGACCATTCAGCGCCAGGGCGAAGATCGTATCCTGGTACAGCTTCCCGGCATCGACGATCCCGAGCGTGTCAAACGCCTGCTCGGCAAGACGGCCAAGATGACCTTTCATCTGGTCGACCTCAGGACGCCGGTCAACGAGGCCCTGGCCGGCAGGGTGCCGCCCGGCTCGCGCCTGTTGCCCCACGCCAGCGACATCGGCTCCGGCGGCGGGCCGCGCATGGTCCTGATCAAGAAGAAGGTCAGCGTCAGCGGCGATACCTTGATCGATGCCCAGCCGACCATCGATCAGAGGACCAATCAACCCGTGGTCAGCTTTCGCTTCGACCCTGTCGGCGCCAAGAAGTTCGGCGACGTGACCAAGAAAAACGTCAAGAAGCCCTTCGCCATCGTTCTCGACGGCAAAGTCGTCAGCGACCCGGTCATACAGGAGCCCATCCTGGGCGGCAGCGGCCAAATCAGCGGCCGCTTTACGACCAGGGAGGCTCAGGACTTGGCGCTTTTGCTGCGCGCCGGCGCCCTGCCGGCGCCGCTGACCATCCTTGAGGAGCGCACGGTGGGGCCGGGGCTGGGGGCCGATTCCGTCGCCGCCGGCAAGGTGGCCAGCGTCATCGGCCTGGCCGCCGTGGTCGTCTTCATGGTGGTGGCATACGGTCTTTTCGGTCTCATGGCCAACGTGGCGCTGTTGTTGAACATCGTCTTCATCATGGCGGCGTTGTCGGTCCTGCAGGCGACGCTGACCCTGCCCGGCATTGCCGGCATCGTGCTCACCATCGGCATGGCGGTCGATGCCAACGTGCTGGTTTTCGAGCGCATCCGCGAGGAAGTGCGGGTCGGGCGTTCGCCCATCTCGGCCATTGACGCCGGCTATTCGCGGGCCATGACGACGATCATCGACGCCAACGTGACGACGCTGATCGCCGCCGTTCTCCTTTATCTCTTTGGTTCGGGACCGGTGCGCGGATTCGCGGTGACATTGTCGATCGGTATCGCCACGTCGATGTTCACCGCCATCATGGTCACGCGCCTCATCGTCATCACCTGGCTGCGCCGCCGCCGCCCGCAAGCCCTGCCCATTTAATCCGGTCCGGAAATAAATTCATGCGCTCCCTGCACCTCGTTCCCGCCGGTATTGCCCTTCCGTTCATACCCAATCGGAAGCTGTTTTTCACCTTGTCCAGCTTTCTGGTTCTTGCCTCGCTGGTCCTGTTCGCGGTGCTTGGGCTTAACTACGGCATCGACTTCAAGGGCGGTATCCTGATTGAGGTAAAGACGACGGAGGAGGCCGACATCGGCGCCATGCGCGGGGCCCTCTCGGGCCTCGGCGTCGGCGAGGTCGGGTTGCAGGAGTTCGGCGCCCCCGACGAGGTCCTCATTCGTATTCAGCGCCAGGAAGGCGGCGAGGGTGCTCAGCAGGTGGCGGTGGAAAAGGTCAAGGCGGCCCTGGGTTCGGGGGTCGAGTACAGGCGCACCGAATTCGTCGGACCCAAGGTTTCGGACGAACTGTTCTGGGACGGCGTCTCGGCGGTGACGGCCGCCATTTTCGCCATCCTGCTCTACATCTGGTTTCGTTTTGAATGGCAATTCGGCCTTTGCGCCGTCGTCGCCCTGGTCCACGACGTGTTCTCCACCATCGGCATCTTTGCGCTCCTCGGCATGGAATTCAATCTGAGCACCGTGGCGGCGATCTTGACCATCGCCGGGTATTCCATCAACGACACCGTGGTGGTCTTCGACCGGGTGCGCGAAAATCTTCGCAAATACAAGAAGATGGGGCTTGGAGAGCTGTTCGATCAGTCGATCAACGAGACCCTGTCGCGCACCGTGATGACCAGCGTGACCACGCTTTTGGCGTTGATGGCGCTTTATTTCCTGGGCGGCGAGGTGATACGCGGCTTCAGCTTCGCCATGATCTGGGGTGTCCTGATCGGCACCTATTCGTCGATTTGCCTGGCCGTGCCGCTGCTTCTCTACATGAACCTGCGCCGCCGCCAGCCCGGCGGCGGAGAGGCTGGCGAGGCAGCGGAAGAGACGCCGTAGTCCATGGATGTCATCCCCCTGGAAGTCCCGGGGCGCCAGGTCATTCAAAGCTATGGCGAGGGGCGCTTTCGTATAGCCGGTACGGTCCATGCCGGTTCGGTCCTGGTATGGCCCGAGCGCACCGAGGCATGGCCGGTTGGCGAAGCCGGGGCCATCGAAATCGGCAGCTTGTCCGCCGTGGCCCGGGCCGAAGAGGTCACCGAGATCCTGCTGGTCGGTTGTGGCGCCCGCTTCCTGCCCGTACCCGCCGACCTCAGGGAAGCGCTGCGCGAGGAAGGCATGGCCCTCGAATGGATGGACACCGGCGCCGCGTGCCGCACCTTCAACGTATTGCTCGGCGAGGACCGCCGCGTCGCCGCGGCCCTGATCGCGGTCGATTAACGCGAGGTCGAGCCCGACGCGACAGGCGCAAACGAAAAACGGGGCCCGAAGGCCCCGTTCCCCTATCGTCTCTTCGTCGACCTCAGTAAAGATTCTGCGCCGATACCATGGCATAGAGCATGGGAATCGAGAGCATGGTGTTGGTGCGTGACGCCAGGGCCGCCGTGCGCGCCGCTTTCGCCTTCTCGTCGGCGGCAACCTCGACCATGCCGAGCACCTTCTGCTGGTTGGGCCAGATGATGAACCACACGTTGGCGGCCATGAACAGCCCCAGCCACATGCCGAAGCCGATGGCGGCGTTCTTGGCCACGCCGTCGGCGAGACCCAGCGCCAGTGCACCGCCGAGGTAGCCGTTCATCTGCGCCAGTATGAGGCCGGTGATGACCGTGGCCAGGGCCGCCCAGCGGAACCAGAACAGCGCTTCCGGCGCGATGTGCTTGGTGACCGCGGGTTTGTGTTCGTCGGCGATCTTGGCCATCGACGGCGTTTGCACAAAGTTGAAATACCAAAGCAGACCGATCCACATGACACCGCTTAGGACATGAAGCCAGCGGAACAGGAAGGTCAGCCATGCGTTATCGAAATATTCCATTCAACTCTCCTCTTCCAATCCGGCTCAGCTGCCGCCCATGTTGATCATGTAAATGACGTGCAGGGCCGTGATGACGAGCCCCGCGATGACGGTACCGCTCAGTGAATCTAGGGGATTCTTCATTTCCTCATCCATTCTGTTCTACAAAGGAACACGTGCCTTGATAGATCAAGGTGCTTTCGAATCGACACCGCCGGATTATAATGAATCAAAACAAACCACACAATATAGTTT
>JASLLZ010000010.1 GCA_030746775.1 Rhodospirillales bacterium
AGAAGCCATCGTTCCGATGGACCAAAGACCGGTCATGCACTAACATTCACACTGGACCACTCAAAGGGGGCCAACCAAATTCGGTGGCAATTCGCACAGACTGGGGCGAGGTCGGTCTCAGGATTAACTTTGTGGCCTTCGTCTAGCCATCGTCAATCTCCAATGTCTGAATTGCATTGGAGATGAATGATAGTCACATTTTTTGATTTTTCCTTAGAATAGAAAGGGGCTAACTTTTCCTAACTTTTATGTTCAATCCACGGCCTACCAAATTGATTTTTGAAGAGCCGTTTACCCTTGTCGAAGCGTTTAGAAGCAGTGTCTACCGCTCGCGTATATTCGGCTTTGGTATCATAATCAGCGCCAGCACCCGGCTTCCTGATCGAACAAACATGCCGAATAGCGGTGCTCACGTTAAATCGTTTGGTAGGGTTCTTAGACGCCTCCGAGACCATTTGATAGCATACGTCTATATAGAGGGTGAGGTTGCGCACGTCTTTTGGTCCACCTCGGTTGCTCTTCAATTTTTTTGTGCCATCAACCCGAGCGGCGACCTCATCCAGCAACCCATACTTCTCTTGGTCGCCGCCTTCACTAACGAACGTAGCCAACATTCTTGCGTTGCCGGTGAAGCAGAATTTCTCCCATAAACCTTGGAGATAATCGTGGCGGAGCGCCTCATATTGGTTGTCGCCTTCGCGGAGTGTCACGCCCTCCGGCTCATCGGAGGAACTCACGACGCTGCTCCCTGATCGAAGGCGACGACGTTGCCCTGATCGGTTGCCCATTGGTCCAAGCTCCACGGACGGTCTTTCCATAGCGGAGCGAAACCCCAAGCATGTAACTGAGACAGATCATCGGGCGCTGGCTCTTGACCGGTCAACCATTCCAGCTTGTATGACCAAACCGATAGCGCCTTACGCTTTTCATCTCTGTACGCATGATGATTGTAAACAAGGCCGGTGATGCCTCTGGAAGCATGATTAAGCACCTTGCCCACTACAAGCTCGTCGATACCCAGTTCGCTCATGTGCGTTGCCGCTGACCTACGTAAGTCATGAAACCGGAAGTGTTCGACACCAGCAGCGGTGATGACATCACCGTGGAAGTTAGTAAGAGCGTTACGGGTCCGGTGGCCCGTCTTAGAATAGCGGCCTTTATATCCGGGCGAGGGAAACACCCATTCACTGGTCTGGTCCCTGCCCTCCAGTAACCGCCGGAACAAGTTTGTCATCGGGACCAGTTGCACACGGTTAGATTTAGTCCTTAGTGCTGGAATAATCCATTCGCCCTTGGCGAAGTCCAAGTCGGCCCACTTCATGGTCAAGACTTCTATCTCACGCTGTCCTGTCGCCAGCAGGAGCCTGTAAATCAGGGCGTTGTCCTCGACCAACACATCATCGAGTACAGCCCACACTTTCTTGATCTCAGCATCGGTTAGCCAACGATCCCGCACTGTTTCCGGGTGCCGCTCCCAAAGGTCGGCAACGGAATAATCAACCTCCTCATCTAGGCTTTTGCGGATGGCCCACTTGAGCATGTGGTTGATGATTTCATGGGTACGGTTGGCGGAATACGTTTTCTTTATCCGGTCAAGAAACCTCGCGACATCCCGTCGCTTCAAATCCCGGAATAGAATGTCACCCAACTCTTCCTTGACGATCAGCGGTCCCTTCCCCGTCCTCTGCCTGAGTTTGGAGCCAATCAAGATGCAGGTGGCTTGATACCGGCTCCCCGGCTTCAGTTTCGATAAATGTTGGGCAATATATAAGTCGATGATATCGGCCACGGTCGGGGCGTCCTGACGCTCTATCTTCTCGTTCCGAATTTCCGAAACTACGTCACGTCCATAAGCGTACTCGCCTTTGAATATCTGCGCCGCCTTCCTTGCATCGGCCAACATCAGGCCATCGCCTGTACTGCTGGAGTTGAAAATTCCCAGTGTCTTTTTCTTCCGCTTGCCGTCCTCGTTTCGAGCTTGAACAACGAACGTCTTGGTCCCCGCATAGGACACTCTGAGCATCAGGCCACGCTCTTTGCTGTCACGGTAATCAACCAGCCCAAGATGCCTCTGATCTTTGGGTGGCTGCTCAGGGATTGGAAGAGATTTCAACTTCGGGACGGTGAACTCAAACGTCTGACTTTTTGCCTCTTGCACCATGCTCAAGCACCCTCTGTAGGTGTCGTGTAGGTGCAAATATAGGCTGATTACCCCTGTCGGTCAATGAACATGGATGAACACGAGGTGAGACGCTGTATCCTGCGCCTATGCTGGGTTAAGGCGTTATTATGATAGGAGGATCAAGGGCTTAAAAGAGGTAGATGGCAGTGGCTATCGACCAGCAAGGGTTTTGGGGCCGTCATGCCTCTCCCCCTCCCCCGGCCCCCTCCCCTGCTTCTTCGCTGAGGCGCGGAAACACGCCTTCGGGCTTGGGCAGCGCCGTTCCCGGGACCAACGCGCCGGCCGCTCCAAGGTCGGTGAAGGCGCGCTTACCTTCGTCGACCGCCAACTGGTCGAGCATGCGGGCCGCCGAAGACGGCATGAAGGGCTGTATCAGGACGGCCAGATGGCGGATCGTCTCGGCAAGGACGTAGAGCACGGTGCGCATACGCTCGGGATCGCTTTTCTTGAGCGCCCAGGGTGCCTGGTGGTCGACGTAACCGTTGGCGGCGCGCACCACCCGCCACAGAATTTCCAGGGCCTCGTGAAAGGCCTGCACATCGATGGCGGCGCGGAGAGAATCCAAAAGTCCGTGAGCAGCACCAAGCAAAGCCTCGTCCTCGTCGCTCAGCGGGCCGGGCGCCGGCAGGACGGCGTCGCAGTTGCGGTTGACCATGCTGAGCACGCGCTGCGCCAGGTTGCCCAGGTCGTTGGCCAGGTCGCCGTTGACGCGCCCGACGATGGCGCGCCGCGACAGATCGCCGTCGTTGCCGAACGGCACCTCGCGCAACAGGAAATAACGCACCGCGTCGAGGCCGTAGGTATCGACCAGTTCGATCGGGTCGATGATGTTGCCCAGCGACTTGGAAATCTTCTGCCCCTCGTTGGTCCACCAGCCGTGGGCGAAGACGCGTTGCGGCGGCTCCAGGCCCGCCGCCATCAAAAACGCCGGCCAATAGACGGCATGGAAGCGCAGAATGTCCTTGCCCACCATGTGCAGATCGGCGGGCCAGAATTCGGCGTAGGCGCCGCCTTCGGTCTCGGGAAAGCCCAAGGCGGTGATGTAGTTGGTCAGGGCGTCGAGCCAAACGTACATGATGTGGTCGGGATCGTCGGGCACCGGGATGCCCCAATTGAAGCTGGTCCGCGAGACCGACAAATCCTGAAGGCCGCCGGAAACGAAGCTCTTCACCTCGTTCATGCGGCTGGCCGGCAGGACGCAATCGGGGTTGTCGGCGTACATCTTGAGCAGCGGCTCCTGCCACGCCGACAGGCGGAAAAAGTAGCTCGGCTCCTCGACCCATTCGGCCTCGGCGCCGCTCGGCGCGATTCTCTTGCCGTCCTCGCCCTTGGTAAGTTCGTCCTCGCCATAGAAGGCTTCGTCGCGCACCGAATACCAGCCGGCATAGGTGCCGAGGTAGATCTGGTCGCGTTCCTTCAGGCGGCGCCACATGTCCTGGCAGGCCACCGTATGTCGTTGCTCGGTGGTGCGGATGAAGTCGTCGTTGCTGAAGTCCATGACCCGCGCCAGGTCGCGGAAGTTTTGCGATACCTTGTCGGTGAAGGCCTGCGGTTCCATGCCCGCCGTGGCGGCCGATTTCTCGACCTTTTGGCCGTGTTCGTCGGTGCCGGTGAGAAAGGTGACCCGGTATCCGTCGAGGCGCTTGAAACGCGCCAGCACGTCGCAGGCGAGCGTCGTATAGGCGTGGCCGATATGGGGCGCGTCGTTGACGTAATAGATCGGCGTCGTGACGTAGTACGGCTTGGAACCGGCCATGAAGGCTTTCTCCGGCCTGGGGGTGGATAGGCCCTAAGGGCGGGCGGCGTTCTCGAGAGCGAAAAAAACGTTGAGGACCACTTGCTTGGGACTCAGGTTGGCGCTCTCCGCCCGTGCCAGCAGGCGGGTGATCTTTTCCCACACCTCCAGCCAAGGATCAAGGCCGCGGCCGGCAACGAGCCGCTCCATGCGCTCCTTTTCCTCTTTGTCGACCGGCGGGTCCGCCCGGGCACCGACCAAGATCAAGTGTCCGAGCCACCATTGCACGATTTGGGTCGCCGTGCGAAACGCGTCCTCCGCCCCCGGCCTGCCCAGACGGTCGCCCAGGGTATGCAGCGCCTGGACGTCGAGCGCCGGCAGGCCCCCGACAAGCGCCATCAGGTCGCGGTAGAGATCGAGCCCTCCCCCGTTGGCCAGGGCCAGGGCGCGGCCGATGCTGCCTTCGCCCAGGCGCGCCAGATCGCGGGCGTCCCCGGCCTCGAGGTCGGGTCGATAGCGGCCCAGAAGTTCCGCCACCTGATCGTCGCCCAGAGATTTCAAGGTCAAGCGCCGGCACCGCGAACGGATGGTCGCCAGCAACCGTCCCGGGTTGTGAGAGACGACCAGCAGCAAGGCCTTGGGCGACGGTTCCTCAAGGACCTTGAGCAGGGCGTTGGCCGAGTGGCGGTTCATTTCGTCGGCGCTGTCGACCACCACCACCCGCCATCCGCCCTCGGCCGGGGTCAGGCGGAGGAAGGCGCCGATGGCGCGCACGTCTTCGACAACGATCTCGCTGCGCCTCTTCTTGCCATTGTCGCCGATCCGGCGTTCCGCCGTCAGGAGATCGGCGTGACCGCCCGAGGCGACGCGGCGAAAGACCGCACTATCGGCGTCCAGGTGAAGAGTTTCGGGCGGCGGCAACGCATCGCCGAACAGGCCTCCCGCCGCCGCCTCCCCACCCTGGGCCAGGACGTAGCGTGCAAATCGGAAGGCAAGCGTCGCCTTGCCCACGCCGCGCGGACCCGAGATCAGCCAGGCGTGGGGCAGCCGGCCCGAGGCGAAGGCCTCCAGAAGGGTCCTTTCGGCTTCGTCGTGGCCCTGAAAATGGGGGTTTTCGCGCGGTGCCGGGATGTGGTCGGTTTCGCCGTTCATGGCAAGGGCGCATCCAGCCGCTGGCGAACGACGGCGTGAATGGCCGCCTGAACCTCGTCGACGGCGGCGCGGGCGTCGATCACGGCGCAGCGTCCGGGCTCGCGCCCGGCGATGTCCAGAAAGCCGTCGCGCAGGCGCTGGTGGAAATCGCGCCCCATGCGTTCGTAACGGTCCTCGGGCCCGGCAACGGCACGTTTGAGACCGTCGTCCACGGGCAGGTCGAGAATCAGGGTCAAGTCGGGGGCGAAGGGACCAAGCACCCGTTCGTTGAGGGCCTCCACCACCTGGCGCCCCAATTCGTGGCCGTAGCCTTGATAGGCCATGGTGGAATCGGCGAAGCGGTCGCTGATCACCCAGGTTCCGGTCTCAAGCGCCGGTTTTATGGTCTTCGCCACGTGTTCGTGGCGGGCGGCGTAATGGAGCAACGCCTCGGTCATGGGGTCCCAGCGGCCGACGGCGCCGGTGACCAAAAGCCCGCGAATCTCCTCGGCGCCCGGCGCGCCGCCCGGTTCGCGGGTAACCAGGGTCGGCTGGCCGGCCTGGCTAAGGTTCCTGCCCAGCAGCTTGGCCTGGGTCGATTTACCCGCCCCCTCGCCGCCTTCCAAGGTGATGAACTTGCCCGGCGCCACACGATTAGCCCGAAGCGCCCCATAGGATGGATTTCAACGCCGTTCCCAAACGGCCCAGAAATCCCAGGCGCTCCACGTCCTCGGCGGCCACCAGGGGCACTTCGGTGGGGTCCGTGCCGGGCGCCGTGACCGTCAACAGCGCCAACCGGTCGCCGGCCTTGATAGGGGCCGGAATCGGGCCTTCGTAACGCACGCTGACTTTCATCCCGCGGCGTGCCTTGCGCGGCAAGGTGATCAGCAGATCGTTTTCGATATAGAGCGCCACCGTGGGACTGGTGCCAAGCCAGACATCGGCGTCGGTGACCCTTTCTCCCGCCTTGAACAAGGCATAGTTCTGGAATTCGCGGTAGCCGCGCTCGATGAGGCGCTCTGATTCACGGGCCCGGGCCTTGACGCTGGGCAGGCCGTTGACGACCAATATCAAGCGACGCTCGCCGCGTTTGACGGTCGCCACCAAGCCATAGCCCGATGCCCGGGTGTGACCCGTCTTCAACCCGTCGGCGCCCAGGTCCTTGTACAAGAGCGGGTTGCGGTTGCCCTGGCGGATGCCGTTGTAGGTGAAGGTCTTCTCGGCGTAGTAATGGTAGTACTGGGGAAAATCGGTAATCGTGCGCTTGGCGAGGTGGGCCAGGTCGCGCGCCGTCGTCCGGTGTTCCGGATCGGGCCAGCCCGTCGAGTTGACGAAATTGGTGTCCTCCAGGCCCATTTCCCGTGCGCGCAGGTTCATTTCGAGCGCGAACTGTCCCTCGCTGCCCGACAACCCCTCGGCGATCACGATGGAGGCATCGTTGCCCGACTGCACGACGATGCCGCGCAACAGGTCTTCGACGCGTACCCGCGACCCTGGATTGAGGAACATGGTCGAACTGCCGCTCTTGGCGCCGCCCTTGCGCCACGCGGTCTCGCTGACGGAAAACGTATCGTCGAGCGAGAGGTGGCCGTCTTGGAGCCGCTCCATGACCATGTAAATCGTCATCAGCTTGCTCATGGAAGCGGGCGCCATGGGGGCATCGGCGTTCTTCTCCATCAGCACGCTTTCCGTCGTCATGTCCATGAGGAAGGCCTCGCGCGCCATGGTCTCGATGGCGCCGGCCCTTGCTGCCGCCACAAGCACCGCGATAAGAACCACGAATGACCCGGCCAGACGCAATGGCCCCCTGGGCATCCGACCCACCGGCTGTCTATTTTGGTCTCTCGATTTCGTCATCCCCGCCCCATCGATCTCCGAGTGTCGGTGTCCGAATACCCTTAGCCCGGAAATGCGGCATAATCTTGGCCGATTGTCATCCTTTCGGCCGCCGCGTCAATCGATGATGATGCGGGCGTCGGAATATCCGTTGGCGATGACGTTTTCCAATGCCCGGTCGGCATCGGCCACACTGGTCAGCGGTCCGAGGCGCACCCGATAGAGGTCGCGGCCCCCGATCAACACCGACGTCACCTTGACGCCGCCCAGACTCGCAAGTCTTGCCCTGACCTGATTGGCGTTGTCGAAGCGGGAATAGGCGCCGGCCTGGACGAAGATGTTTGTCGGCTGGACCGGGGCCAGGGATATTTTGCCCGCCTCCATTTTCGATACGGTCACGGAATTGCGCAGCGCCCCATCCACCCGAGGCAAAGATTCCGCGACGGGACGCACCGATGCCGATGCCGATGCCGACGCCGCCCCCGGCGCCACGGTGCCGCCGGGGGGCGGCGGCAGGGTTTCGCGGCTGACGGTGGGTTTGGGCAGGCGGCCGACGGTGATCGGCGTGCCGAGGCGCGCCACGTCCGAGCCCCCTTGCAGGGCCGTCGCGATGGCCCGGCTTTCCCGCGCCAGTATCTGCACCCGCACCCGCGCCGTCCCCTTCGCTTCAAAGCCCAGGAGTTGCGCCGCGCGGCGCGACAGATCGATGATTCGCCCGCGCGCGAACGGACCCCGGTCATTGACCCGCAGGTTGAGGCTGCGCCCGCTCTCCAAGTCGGTGACGCGGACGAAACTGGGCATGGGCAAGGTTCGGTGCGCCGCCGACAGGCCGTTCATGTCGAAAACCTCGCCATTGGCGGTGGCGCGGCCGTGAAATTTTTTCCCGTACCACGACGCGATCCCGGTTTCGTCGTAGGCGTAATCCTCGGCCGGGTAATACCATGTCCCCTTAATCTGGTAGGGTTTGCCGACCTTATAGGTGACCTTGGGCTCGGGCGTTGTCTGCTGGGCTTTGGAAATACGCTTGGCGGTGTGGGTTATGAACTGGGTCTCGGCACAGGCAGTGAGCGCGACGGCGCCCACGATCATCACCAAGCCACGGCGCAAGGACGGCAAACCAATCATTCCGTTAGAATCCAATATATTGCGTCTTTGTCGGGGCGACCCCTCATATTTGGTAGTTTACCCATCTCCGATACGGTCAGCAAGGGAGCCCACGGCAATGGCGAAAAAGTTCGACCGGTTCCATTTCAAGATGGTGCGAAAATTTTCATAGGTCAGATAGGCGGCACTGCCCGGCCCTTCCGTCAACACGACAGAAGCCTTGAGGGCGCGGGCGGGAAGATCGGTGCCGTCGGCGCGGCGCACCCCCAACCTTTGCCATTCGCCGATGAGCTTGCGCGTGCCATGCCCGGCCAGGGTGTGGTCGAACCCCTTGGGCAGGCGGACCGGCCGGCCCCAGGTCTGATCATCCTTCCACCCCGAGCGCGCCAGATAGTTGGCCGCCGAGGCAAAGACATCGGCCACGGTGTTCCAAATATCCTTGCGCCCGTCGCCATCGTGATCGACGGCAAAACTCAGGAAACTGGACGGCATGAACTGGGGCTGGCCCATGGCGCCGGCCCACGACCCCATCATGGCCTTGGCGCCGATGTGGCCGCCGTCGATGATCCTTAGCGCGTTCATCAACTCGCCCCGGAAATAGCTGCTGCGCCTTCCGTCATAGGCCAGGGTTACGAGGGCCGGGATCACCGAAAATCCGCCGGTGATACGGCCGAAATCGGTCTCGATTCCCCAGAAGGCGACGATGATGCGCGGCGCAACACCGTATTTTTCACTGATCTCCTTAAGTAAAGCTTTGTTTTCTCTGAGTTTTTGGCGTCCCTTCTCGATCCGGCCCCGAGGCACGACCCGGTCCATGTATTGGCGGAACGTGAGGGTGAACTCAGGTTGCTTGCGGTCCAGCTCGACGACCCGGGGAATGAGTTTGACCCCCTGCAACGCCGCGTCCAGGGTCGCGGGCCGAATGCCCTTGGCCGCCGCGTCCCGGCGTAAATCCTTGATCCACAGAGAGAAATCCTGGGCGTGGCCCGGCGCCGAGCCGACGGCGCACAAAAGCGGGATCGCCAAAGCGGCGCACGCCACGCGCTTCCAGATGAGGAGCCGTCTCATTCTCCGATCTTTGGGCCGTTCGCCATGGGTATCGTTCTGCCACAGGGCCGGCGCCGGGGCAATCGTCAATCACCGGGCGCCGGGAAGACGCCGACGGTCCTGTCCATCACCCAATAGGAAACCAGCCCCAGCCATTCGTGGAGACCCCCGGCGAGCCGCGAAAGACCGCCTCGAAGGTTGAAGGAAAGATCGAATTGTTCGTCGCCCTTGAAGTTGAAATCGACGGGATAGGGAATAATCTTCCAACCCACCTTGCGGAAGCAGCCGAAGGCGCGCGGCATGTGCCACGCGGTGGTGACCAAAATCCAGTTTTCGCCCGCTTGCGGGTTGGCCAAGGCGTGGGCGAACAGAGCACTTTCGTAGGTGTTGCGCGACTTGTTTTCAAGCATCACCCGCTCCGCGTCCAATCCTAAAATATGAAGAAATGGAGATAGTACGTCGGCTTCCTTAATTTTTTGATTGAACAAGCTTCCCGATCCACCGGCGAACATCAGCCTGGCCTCGGGATAGCGCCGGGCGAGGGCCGAAAACTCGGTCAACCGTTCGACGCTGCCGCCGATCGCCAGTTGGCCCCGCGCCTGGGTCACCCAGGGATTGACGACGCCGCCCAGGCTGATGATGCCATCGACCCTGGGCGGCAGGTCGCGGACCACCGGAAAGCGGTTCTCCAGGCTCAGCATCATCCAATTGCCAAGCGGGATGGTGGCCACCGCGACAGCACCAAGGGCGGCGGCCGAGATCAGCCAGCGCCCGGCGCGGCGCCACCGGCTCCACAACAAGACGGCGCCCAGGCATACCGCGACCAACAACACATTGCCGGGGTCGGCGAAGAACCAAAAGACCTTGGACAAGGTAAACGCCATGTCCTTGTCATAGACGCGCGCCGCCATCGCCGCAACCTTGAGGCATTGCCCCGGGCAGGCACCATGGACGACCGACGCGGGACGGCGCTATGGTAAGGGTTCAGCCACATCGCGATACGGTGGGACACGCGCCCGCGGCGGGTATCGCGGCCACCGGCGGGAAAAACGGAGGTTAACCGATGACCCGACATCTCGTCTCCGACGAAAACCCCACGGGCTACAAGCTCGAGGATATCCTCAAGGAAATCCGCAAGGACGCCATCACGCGCTGCACCAAGATCGTCGACGACCAGCGGACCGAGGCGCAGCGTGTCTTGGAGAACAACATGAAGATCCTCAATCTGCTTAGCAAGGCGATCAATCTGGCCGAAGACTCGACCCGCATCCTGGACAAATCCTTCGGTCCCAGCCAGTCGGCGGAAGGCGGCCCACACAGGATTGGCGAAACCTGAATCCTCACATGCCGCAACTGTCTCCCTAGGGTGACCGTGGTTTCCAGTCCCGCCTTGGCGCCCCGGCGCCCGGCATCGCCGCCCCCACCTTCATGAGGCGCCCATTCTTCAGCCTGGGAGCGATCCTTAACGGCCCGCCCAGTACGCTCTTCGGTCTTCAACCCTTGCGCACCGACCGCGAAGCCCCATCCCAATCGCCGGACGGGGCACCGTGAAACGGCATCCGAGCATTGTCGAAGCGTGGTTCGGCGGCCAACCGAGCACGCTTCGCGGCATGATCTTCATGCTGGTGGCTGGATTCTTCGGTACCGTCATGGCGGCGAGCGTGCGTAACCTGACGTCCGATCTGCATCCCTTCGAGATTGCCTTCTTCCGCGCCCTATTCGGCTGTGTCTTCCTGTCGCCCCTGGTCATTCGTCAGGGTTTGGGGTTGTTGAAGTCGCGCCGCATGGGGCTTCAGGCCTTGCGCGGCTGTCTGCAAGGCGCGGCGACGATGATTTTCTTCACCGCCCTCAGCCTGGCGCCCCTGGCCAAGGTCGCGGCGCTCAACTTCTCGGCGCCCCTGTTCGCCACCGTCCTTGCCATTGTCGTCCTGGGCGAGGCCGTTCGATTGCGCCGTATCACCGCCCTCGCCGTCGGCTTCGCCGGCACCATGGTTATCGTCAGGCCCGGTTTCGGCGGTCTGGACTTGGGTTCGATGTTGATCTTGATTAACGCCGCGACCCTGGCCACGACGACCATTTTGATCAAGATTCTGCTGCGATCGGACACCAGTCTGACGACGACCATCCACGGATTCTTGTTCACCTTGCCGATCACCGCCGTCGCGTCGCTGTTCGTTTGGCAGACGCCGTCGTGGCCGGATATGGCCTGGCTGGTGGCGATCGGCGTCTTCGGCGGACTCACCCACCTGTTCTTCGCCAAGGCTCTCGACGACGCCGAGGTCACCGCCGTCCTGCCGATGGGGTTCGCCAAACTGATCTGGGCGTCCGTCATCGGCTATCTGATCTTCGCCGAGACCCCCGACGCCTGGACCTGGGTCGGCGGCGCAATGATCTTTTCCGCCACCACCTACATCGCCTTTCGCGAAAGAAGCCTCAAGTCGTTGGCCGACGGACGCCCCTAACATTGATTCCGACGGGCGGCGCTGGCTTTTTCTCGGCGGCAACTTTAAAACAGTGAATTGGGAGACTGAAACATGGAAGAAATCGTCGGCTTGGCGCCGTCCGGGTCCCTGGGCAGCGGCTACAATATAGAGGCCTTCAACCGGGCCCTGGGCGCGAACCCCGACTTCATCGGTCAGGACGCGGGATCGACCGACATGGGCCCCACCCACCTGGGCGACGGCGTTCTTTTCTTTCCTGAATCCAGTTACCGCCACGATCTCTCTTTGATGCTGAACGCGGCACGGGAAAGGGAAATCCCGCTCCTCGTCGGATCGTGCATCACGGCCGGCACGCGGGGCCAGCTCGATCTCGCGGTGGCCATGATCAAGGACCTGGCCAAGAAGGGCGGTCATTCCTTCAAGATGGCGGTCATCGACGCCGAGCTTGACAAGGATTATTTGAAAAAACGCCTTGCCCAAGGCGCCTTCCAAAGCCTCGGTCCCGAGGGCGAGCTGACGCCCGACGACATCGACCGCTCGAGCCACATCGTCGCCCAGATGGGGGTGGAACCCTTTGTCGGCGCGCTTGAGGCGGGCGCCGACGTGGTCATCGCCGGGCGGGCCTGCGACGACGTCATCTTCGCCGCCCTGCCGGTCATGAAGGGCTTCGACAAGGGCCTTTCGCTGCACATGGGAAAAATCTTGGAATGCGCCGGCCTGTCGGCCAGTCCCGTCGACCTGCAAGAGCCGTTGATCGGGCGCATCCGCGACGATCACTTCGTCGTCGAGCCGGGCGAGGCCGACCTTCGCTGCACCACGGTCTCGGTCGCCTCCCATTCGCTTTACGAACGCACCGATCCGTGCATCCAGCCGGGGCCCGGCGGCGTCAACGACCTCTCCGAAACCGTCTTCGAGCAACTTGACGAACGCTCGGTCAAGGTGTCGGGAAGTCGCTTCGTCCCCGACAGCGTCTATAAGGTGAAGTTGGAAGGGGCGGAAATCATCGGCTATCGCGCCATCGTCATGACCGGCGTTCGCGACGCCATCATGATCAGTCAGATCGACGACATCCTGGAAGAAGCCCACGACCGCGTCCGCCAGCGGTTCGAGACCGCCGAGGAAGGCGACTACCACCTGGACTTCCACGTCTACGGCAAGAACGCGGTCATGCGGTCGCTGGAACCGGAAACAGATCACGTGCCGCTGGAAATCGGTCTCCTCATCGACGTCGTGGCCAAAACCCAGGACATGGCCAACGCCGTCGCCATGCACGCGCGCGGCACCCTGGGCCATACCAGTTATCCCGGCATCATCACCACGGCGGGCAACCTGGCATTTCCATTTTCGCCCTTCAACGTGCCGGTCGGACCGGCGTGTCGCTTTTCGGTCTATCACCTGATGGCAATTGACGATCCGTGCGAATGTTTCCCGATGGAAATGATAACGGTCGGATAAAGACCAAGGAGCATGACGGTGGGCAAGCGATTGGCGAAGATTACCGAGCTGGCCAAGGTCATCCGCAGCAAGAACGCGGGACCCTTCGAGCTAACCTTCGACATCATGTTCGACGACGCGGGCATTTTCGAAAAGGTCAAGAACAGCGGTGTGATCACGTCCAAATTGATCGCCCGGCTTTACAACATCTCCCACAACGAGGTTCTGGTCTGCCGGCCCTACGACCCGGCCCAGGCCTTCAAGATCACCATCCGCCGGCCCATCGGATCGGGTGACCTGATGGAATCCGACGTCTATGGCTGCCAGCAGCACGTGCCCCTGACATCCATTGAGATCCCTTGGCAGGAATGAATCGAGAGCCCGCTACCCGCGCCCTGGCCGGGTTCCTGGCCGGTCTTTCCTTCGATGCATTGCCGGCCCCGGTGATCGAGGCCGCCAAGACCTTCACCCTCGACCTCCTTGGCTGCGCGCTTGGCGCCGCCCGCACGGCCGAGGCCCGCATCGCCGTCGAACACGTCCGTGAGATGGGCGGCAAGGAGGAATGCTCGGTTGCCGGTTTCCAAGACCGAACGTCTTGCCAGCAAGCCGCCTTCGCCAATGCCCTCATGGCCCATGTGCTTGAGCTCGACGATACCCACCGCGAATCCGTCACCCACGTCGGGGCCGAGGTCATTCCCGCGGCGCTGGCCATGGCGGAGCGCCAGGGCGCCGACGGGCGGACGTTGTTGACCGCCATTGTGGTCGGCTATGAGGCGGCATTGCGCATCGCCAGCGCCGTGCAGCCGTCCCACTGGCGCATGGGGTTCCTCAGCCTCGGCACCTGCGGCACCATGGGCGCCGCGGCGGCCGCCGCCAAGGGCCTGAAGCTCGATGCCAACGGGCTGGCCAATGCCCTGGGACTAGCCGGCGTGCAAGCGGCGGGCCTCAACTCGGCGATTTACAATCAAGGCGACATGGGAAAGCGGCTGATCGCCGGCCACGCGGCGGGCGCCGGCATCACCGCCGCCCTCCTCGCCGCCAAGGGGTTCACGGGAACCACCGACATTATCGAGGGCAAGTTCGGTTTCTGCGACGCCTTCTCTACCGATTGTCAACTGGGCGCCGTCACCGACGGTTTGGGCGAGACCTTTTTGATTACGCGAACCAGCCTCAAGCCGTACTCATGCTGCCGTTTCTATCATGCCCCCATCGACGGCCTGTTCGACATCATGGCCAGCGAAGGCCTGGCGGCGCGCGACATCGCGGCCATCGCGGTTCGCACCTACGACATCGCGGTTTCCAACCGGCGGCCCCACCGGGCGGTGCCGGAAACCGTCTTCGACGCCAAAATGAGCATGCCGTTCTGCCTCGCCGTCGCCGCCGTCGAGGGCGGCCTCGGCGAAACCGACATTAGCGAAGAAAGCCTCGGCAATACGGCGCTGCACGACTTGGCGGCCCGGGTGCGCCTGGAGGCCGACCCGGCCATGAGCGCCGCCTTTCCCGCCCAATGGCCGGCCGATATCCGCGTCGAGACGACCGACGGCCGCGCCTTCGAACGCCACGTGGCGCATCCCAAGGGCGAGCCCGAGGCGCCGATGAGCCCGGCCGAGATTGAGGCCAAGTTCTTAAGCCTGGCCACCGAAGCCATGCCCGAGGCCCGGGCGCGGGCCGTCATCGAGATGGTGGCCGACCTCGACAAAGTGGCGGGGCTGGGGCCGCTCTGCGAACTCCTGCGCGGTTAACCAATAACAACGCATCAAGACGACGATACGTCCGGGCATCCTTCGACAGGCGGGCTTCGCCCACTGCTCAGGATGAGGAACTTATTGAAAAACAAGCATAGTCCTCATGCTGAGCAGGCGCTGAAAGCGCCGTGTCGAAGCATCGGCAACCAGACAAATTCAATGACCGCTGGTATCTTGCCGGCCGCCCCCTGCCCTACTTCGCCTTGCGCTTGTCGGCGATAGTCTGGCCGCCGCTCATCCAGTGGTTGGCGTTGAAGTCCTGGAAGACGATGGAGCAGGTTTCCGCCGGCGCGTTGGCATAGGTGCCCAGGGCCTCGGTGATGGCCAAGCCGATCTTGCGTTTGGTCTCGTCGTCGCGGCCTTCGATCAGTTGAACGTGGACATAGGGCATGGGGGTCTCCTTTGCGTTTCGATTAGGTGAGGGAAGATTTGGTCGGAAATGTGGAACGCCGTCACTTTTTGGGGCGTATCTTTGCCCGGTTGGTGTCCGATTGGACGCCTTCAATTCCCTTTACGATTTTGACGGCCTTGTCATTTTCAGCCTTGCTCAGGGCGCGGCCGAAAAGGAACACGCGGCCGCCGACGGCGCGCCAGCGGAAATTGGTCACGTTGACGTCCGTGCCATCGAGAAGCAGCGCGTTGATCTTGGTCTCGATGACCGAGTCATCGACGAAATTCTCGACCACGCCCTTTTCCTTATCGACCGCCTTTATGACGATGATCTCGTTATAGACCTTCTTGACGTCTTCGACGGCCTTCGCCAATGCCCCGGCCTCGGACTTCTGCTTTGCCGTCTCCACCGAACCGGTCAGCATGACGTCTTGTTCGTAGACATCGGCGTTTATGGAGACCACGTCGGAGCCCATCTTGTCGATCACATCGGCGGTGATCTTGGCCTTGATTTTCAGGTCCTTGGCGATGTCGCCGGAACTCCGGTCCTCGGCCGCCGCTTCGATGGCGCCCTTGATCGCCGAAAGGGGGTTGAGATCAATGGCGAAGGCGGTTGGGACGGCCAAAACCATCATCACCCAGACCGCTAAAAGAGTTCGAGCAATCAGCACGGCAAGGTTCTCCTCGTCATTTCCCGGATAACCACCAAATTCGCGGAAAACTTATCACAGGGCCGTCCGCGATGTCAGGATCAAAGGCGCCTCGGAAACCGGAAAACGTTGGCCGGCGCTTCCTCCCACGGGCGCGGGCCGCGCAGCCGCCGGCCCATGGCGAGCGCGTGGGGCGCCGCCGCGTAGAGCCGCGCCCGCTGCCCGTCGTCGAGGGTGAGGCCGGCGCGGGCAACGCGCGCCTCGACGATATCGGTCGTCTCGGCGTCCAGATCGGGCGCCGTCGTCGGCGCCTCGGCCGGCGTCACCGGGACCTGGGACGCGCCTTTTGTCAGATTGGGGCGGCGCTGACGCCAGTCGGTGGCGCGCTCATAGGCATCGCCGATACGCAGCACGGTGGCCTCGTCGAAAGGCCGCCCGACGATCTGCAGGCTGAGCGGCAGGCCGGCGGCGCTGTATCCGTTGCACAGCACAAGGGCCGGGCCGCCGGTGACGTTGAAGGGTGTCGTCACGTTGGGCTTCTCCCACGATTCCCCCATCTTGTGGGCGTCGAGTCGCGTCGCCGGCGCGGCGGCGCCGACCGTCACCAGGGCGTCGTACTTGTCGTAGACTTGTCGCATTTCGGAAAGGATGCGCCGCTGCTGGCGTTGGGCCTGGATGTAATCAACGGCGCGGAACAGGCAGGCGGGAAAGGCGCGGGATAGAAAATCGGCGCCGAAATCGCCGGGGCGGGTACGCAATTCCTTCTCGTGGGTGGCATAGAGTTCGGTTTCGGCAATGACGATCTTGACGTCGTAGTAGTCCTGGGGCGGGCGGACCCGAGTCTCCTCGACGATGGCGCCCAGTCCCGAGAGCACGTCGAGGGAGGCCTCCATTGCCGCCGCCGTCTCCGCATCGGCATTATCGGCCCAAAAGTGGCGCAGCACGCCGAGGCGTAGACCCCGGATGTCGCCGCTCAGCGCGGCACGGTAGTCGGGCACGGGACGCCGGGCGCTCGATGCGTCGCGGGGGTCATGGCCGGCGATGGCCTGCAACAAAATGGCGCAATCCTCGACCGTCCATGCCATGGGGCCACAGGTGTCGAAGGTGAACGAGTTGGGCACCACCCCGTATCGGCTGACCAGGCCGTTGGTCGTCTTCAGCCCGGCGATGCCGCAAAGCGCCGCCGGGATGCGCACCGAACCGCCGGTATCCGAACCCAACGATCCCACCACCAGCCCCGCCGCCACCGCCGCCCCCGAACCGCTCGACGAGCCGCCGGTGAAATGCTCCGGGTTCCAGGGATTACGGGCCGGCGGCCAGGGCAGGTCGAAGGACGGCCCGCCGTGGGCGAATTCGTGGGTTGTCAGCTTACCCATCAGGACGCTGCCGGCGGTATCCAGCATCTTTGTCGTGGTGGCGTCCCAATCGGGGACGTGGTCGATAAGGATTCTTGACTGGGCCGCGGTCAGGACACCGGCGGTGTTGTATATATCCTTGAGCCCAAGGGGCACGCCGTGCAGCGGTCCCCGGTAGGTTCCCGCGGCAATCTCGTCTTGCGCCGCCCGCGCCTTCTCGATCGCCTGATCAGCCATCAGGGTTACGAAGGAATCGAGCTGGCCCTCCAGGCCCTCGATCAGGGCGAGCTTGGCTTCGGCCAACTCGACCGGCGAAAGCTGCTTGGCCTCGATCAGGCGCGCCGCCTCGGCGATGGTGATGTGTTCAAGCTCGGCTGTCATCGCTCGGCGTCCTCGGGCGGGAACTCGAAAACATTGGCCAGTTCGTCCCAGCGTGGCCGGTCGCGGGGCAGGCTCTCGATCATGTGCTCGGCATGGGGATAGGCTTCGCAAAGCTGGTCGAACTGCGCCTCCGATAGCTCCATCCCCGCCCATTTGACCAGGGCGGCGATGTCTGAGCGCGACACCTTGTCATCCATGGCTCACCTTTGCTCCTTCAACCTGTTCGTGGGTCTCCACCGGCGGACGGCGATCGCGCCACGGGGTCGCTTGCTCATAGGCATGGGCAAGTTTAAGCACAGCCGCGTCATCGAAGGGCCGCCCGGCAATCTGCGCCGATAGCGGCAGGCCCGCTTCGCTGAACCCGCAGCAAATCGCAACGGCCGGGCCGCCGCCGACGCTGAACGCCATGTTCATGCCGCCGCGGGAGCTGAAGATCGAGGACAGCTTCATTTCCTCGATCAAGGGCGCCAGCACGGGCACGGTCGCCGTCAACATCACGTCGACGTCTTCGAATACAGCGTTGATTCGGCGGATCAGGTCGCGGCGCAGGCGCTGGGCCTGGACGTAATCGACGGCACCGATCATCGCTCCGGGCACCAGGCGATAGCGGGTGTTCTCGCCGAAATCCGCCAGACGATGGCGCAGGTTTTCCTCGTGAACGGCGTTGAGCTCGGCGCAGGTGATGGTCCACTGGCAGGCACAGAAATCGGCCAGAGGGGGAAGCCGCACGTCGCGCACTTCGGCGCCGAGATCGCCAAGCACATCGGCCGCCCGTTCGACCCCGGACTTGACTTCGGCGTCGGTGTCCAAGTCGCTGTCGTGAAAATGACGCACCAGGCCGACCTTCATCCCCTTGACGTCGCCCCTCAGCGCGGCCCGGTAATCGGGGATGGTCACATCGGCCGAGCCGGGATCGTCCGGATCATGGCCGGCGATGGCCTGCAAGACGATGGCACAGTCCTCCACGGTCCAGGTCATCGGGCCTAAGCAATCGAAGGAAAATGAGTTGGGAATGGCGCCCATACGGCTGACCAGGCCGTTGGTCGGCTTGAGGCCGACAAGGCCGCAATGGGCGGCGGGATGACGGACCGAGCCGCCCTGGTCGGTGCCCAGCGCCGCCGGCGTCAGGCCGGCGGCCACCGCCGCGCCGGCGCCGCTGCTGGTGCTGCCGGTGAAGCGCCGCCGGTCCCAAGGGTTGCGGGCCGGCGGCCAGGGCAGATCGAAGGACGGTCCCCCCTGGGCGAACTCATGGGTCGTCAATTTGCCCAACAAGATGGCGCCGGCGGCTTCCAGGCGGCGAAGGACCGCCGCGTCGCGCCCCGGCACCCGGCCGGCCGAGACCTTGGATGCGGCGGTGGTCCGAACGCCCGCCGTGTCGATGACGTCCTTCAAGGCGAAAGGCACGCCGTGCAGAGGCCCCCGGCACCGCCCTTGGCGGATTTCCTCATCAGCCCGCCGGGCTTGCGACCTGGCCCGCCCGCCGGTCACCGTTATGAAGGAATCGAGCAAGGGATCGATGGCCTCGATGCGCTCCAAAAGACGCTCGGTCCACTTGACCGGTGACAGCTTGCCCTGGCCGATCAGCCGCACGCCCTCGGCAATGGTCAAATGGTGGAGATCACCGGTCACGACCCGCCACCCCCGAGGTCGGGCCGGCGGCGGCGCCATTCGGTGGCGCCTTCGTAAGCATGGCCGACGCGCATTACCAGGGCGTCGTCGAAGGCCTTGCCGCCAAGGGTCGCCGACAGAGGCAGGCCATCGTCGGTAAAGCCGCAGCACAGGGCCAGGGCCGGGCCGCCGGTGGTGTTAAAGGCCGTCGTGATGCCGCGCGTCGCCAGGATGGAAACCAGGTCGTCGTCCGCCAGCAGGGGCGGCGGAATCGGCGTCGTCGCGGTGAACAGGACGTCGAAATCCTTGAGGACGGCGTCGACCTCGGCGATCAATTGGCGGCGCTGGCGCAGGGCCTGGACGTAATCGACGGCGCCCAAGGCAATGCCGGGAAGAATGCGGTAGCGGAAGTTCTCGCCGTAGTCGTCGGTCCGGTGGCGCAGATTATCGTCGTGGATGGCGTTCGCCTCGGCGCAGGCAATGACCCACTGACAGGCGGCGAAATCGTCAAGCGGCGACAGCGTCACGTCCTGGATCTCGGCGCCCAGGCCGGCAAGGACACCAAGGGCCGCATCCAAGGCCGCGGCGACGGCGGGATCGGTGGTCTTGTCGACCTCCCAGAAATGGCGCACGACGCCGATCCTAAGGCCCTCGATATCGCCCGTCAGGGCGGCGTGGTAATCGGGGATCGGGCTATCCGCGGACTGGCCGTCCTCGGGATCGTAACCGGCCAGGACCTGCAGCATCAGGGCGCAATCGGCGACCGTCCAGGCCATGGGACCGCAGGTATCGAGGCTGTAGGACAGCGGCAGCACGCCGGCGCGGCTGACCAGGCCGGCGGTCGGCTTGAGCCCGGCGATTCCGCAATAGGCGGCCGGCGTGCGGATCGAACCACCGGTACACGACCCCATGGCCGCCGGCACCATCCCGGCGGCGACGGCGGCCCCCGAACCGCTCGACGAGCCGCCGGTGAAACGGTCCGTATCCCAAGGGTTGCGGGCCGGCGGTCCGGGCAGGTCGAAGGACGGCCCGCCATAGGCGAATTCGTGGGTGGTCAGCTTGCCCAGCAGCACGGCGCCGGCGTCCTTGAGAAGGCGCACGCTGGTGGCATCGCGCTCCGGCACCCGCCCGGCGCAAACCTTGGACTGGCCCGTGGTGGCGATGCCGGCGGTGTCATAGATGTCCTTAAGCGCGAAGGGAACCCCGTGCAGCGGCCCCCGGTAATTGCCGGCGGCAATCTCGGCCTCGGCTTTGTGCGCCTGGTCCATTGCATGCTCCGCCGTCACCAGGGCGAAGGCATGCAGCGTAGGGTCGAGGGATTCGATGCGCGTAATCAGGTGGCGCGTCCAATCGACGGGCGAAAGATCGCCCGACCGGATGCGCGCCGCCCCTTCGGCGATGGTGAGATAATCGAGGTCGGTGGTCATGATGCCCGGGAGTCTAGCCGGAACGCGCGCTCCCGTCACCGTTTGCGGAAATCGCGCGGCGCGCTTCCCGGATGGCCGAAGTCATGCGGTTCCAGACCGGCGTGCAACCAGCACACAAGGCTGTAGAGATCGTAGACCGGCAGGCCCATGTGCTGGCTGAGCGCACGGGTGAAGGGAAGCATGTTGGCGGTCTCCAAGACCACGGCGCCGACGTCGGGGTGCTTGGCGACCATCTCCTCGCCGCCCTTCAACAGGTCGCGCTCGGCCGCCGCTACGTCCATTTCCATCTCGTTGCGATTGAAGGTGGTGGTGAACTCGTCGCCGTGCTCGATGCCCACGACGGGCGTATCGGCGGGCGCGCCGGCCGCCGCGATGTGTTCCGGGGTCAGGTTTTTGGCGCTTTCGGTGATGATGCCGACCCTTTTTCCAGGCGGCAACAGGGGCTGGACGAAGGACACCTGCAACAACGACGAGGCCGCCACCGGCACGCCGCACCGGTTGCGCAGCTCCTCTTGAATGACCGAAAGGAAGCCGCAGGTGGTGGTGATGCCGTCGGCGCCCATCTCGACCAGTTCGTTGGCGCCGGCGACGAAGTCATCGATGATGTCTTTTGCCTTATCCAGGACAACCGTCTTGTGATTGGCGCCTTTCACAACCTTGTAAAGCACCGGGAACGGCCAGGTCAGCGCGTTTCCGCTATCGCCCGGAATGCGCGGGAAGCGGGTCTCCAAGATCAGAATACCGATGCGTGCTCCATAGATCGTCTTGCCGCCATGGGCTATGCGTCCCGTCATTTTCCTTAACCCCCCTGTTGTCGTGGCGCATCATCGGGCCGTGTTTATTGTAGCGCGCCCGACCCTATGGCAGTCTTTAAAAAGGAACCGAGGAGGAAAATTTCGCCCATGAACGCCGACCTCATATTCCGCGACGCCAAGGTGATTACCGTCGATGGCGACTTCCGCATCGCCGGAGCGGTGGCGGTACGGGGCGCCCAGATTGCCGCCGTCGGCGCCGAGGGCGACGTCATGGACCTGGCCGGACCCGACACCCGGATCATCGATTGCGAGGGCCGTGCCGTGATACCGGGCCTAATCGACGGCCATGCCCATATGGATCGGGAGGGATTGAAAGAGGCCCTGCCGTCGCTTTCCGGCTGCCGCTCCGTCGATGATATCGTCGAGCGCGTTGGGGCCCTCGCCGCCCGGGCCAAGCCGGGCGATTGGATCGTCACCATGCCGGTCGGCGAACCGCCCACTTACGACGGCGTTCCCGAGACATTGACCGACAAGCGCTTTCCCGACCGTTGGGACCTGGACCGGGCGGCGCCCGACAATCCGGTCTATATCCGCTCCATCTGGGGTCCCTGGCGCCACCGTCCGCCGCTCGTCTCAATCGCCAACTCCCCTGCCCTGGCCCTGGCCGGCATCACGCGCCATACCCCGTCGCCGGCCCCCAGCATCGAGATTGAGAAAGAGCCCGAGAGCGGCGAGCCCACCGGCCGCCTTATCGAAACCAACCTGCTGCCGATCATCGAGCACGCCCTGATGGGCGTCGCCCCGCGTTTCACCTTGGTCCAGCGCGTCGCCGGCCTCACACGCAGCATGGAAATTTACAATTCCTTCGCCACGACCAGTGTTTTCGAGGGCCACGGCGTCGCGGCGGAAGTCCTGGACGCCTACAAGGCGGTGCGCCGGGCCGATGCCCAGACGGTGCGGGCACACCTGGTGTTCAGTCCTTCGTGGCGGGCCGCCGGCGCGGCGGAAGTGAACGCCTTGCTTGAGACCTGGGGCGGCTGGCTCGCCGATGCCGGCCTGGGCGACGACTGGCTGCGGGTCTCGTGCCTGTTCGCCGAAGTCGACGAGAGCCCCGAGGCCGCGCTCCGCGCCCAGAGCCTTCCCCATACCGGATGGGCCGGATTCTACCCTGATCACGGCATGGCGCGCGAACAAACCCTGGAGATGATGGTGGCGGCGGCGCGCGCCGGCATCCGGGTGGCCGGGGTCAAGCCTCATCTGTTGGACCTATACGAGGAAGTCGACCGCCAGGTGCCGCTGGCCGGGCGGCGCTGGGTGCTGGGCCACATCAATATTTTAAACGGGCACGACATCGAACGCGCCCAAAGGCTCGGTCTGGTAATGACCACCCATACCAACCGCTATATCTTCAAGGAGGGCGAAGCGGCGGCCGGGCGCCTTGGCAAGGCGGGCGCCGACCAAATCGTTCCCCTGGCGGCGCTGAGCCGCGCCGGGGTGCCCTTCGCGCTGGCCTCCGACAACATGCCGGTGTCGCTCTTCCATCCCCTGTGGCAGGCGGTGGCGAGAAAGGGACGCGAGGCGGGCACGGTCGTTTCTCCCGATCAAAGGCTGTCGCGCGAGGAGGCGCTGCGTGCGGCGACCATGGGCGGGGCGGCGCTAACCTTTGAAGAAGGCGTCAAGGGCTCCATCGAGGTCGGCAAGCTGGCCGATTTCGCGGTGCTGTCGGACGATCCCCTCACCTGCCCCGAGGACGTCATCAAGGACATCGTCGCCGAGACCACCGTCGTCGGCGGGCGCGTGGTTTACGAGCGTTAGCCGCCGCCGTCGCCGATGAGGGTAAAGGGAGCCCAGAAGATGGGATGGGCGTAGGAGAACACGGTCTTGCCCGACGCCGGATCGACGTAGCCCCCTGTTTCGATCAGCGCCAGCATGGCGCGCCGATGGGCCTCGGAACGCGTCAGGCTCGCGTCCTCGGCCTGGCGGCGGAAGAGATCGGTGGTCAGGGCCTTGGCCGAGGTCGTCTCGACGGGCCAGTTGGAGACCAGCAGCGCCCTTGTACCGGCATAGAAAAAGGCACGGCCCAGGCCCGAAACCGCCTCCGCCCCGGCACCGTTGCCGGTGCCCGTGTTGCAGGCCGACAGCACCACCCAATCGGCGTCGAGCTTGAGGCCTAGTATCTCGCCCATGGTCAGCAGGCCGTCGCCCGACGTTCCGGAGACGCCCGGCGCCGACAGGGCCAAAGCCGGCTGGGTCAGCCCGTTAAGGTCGCCCGGCACCAGCCCATGGGTAGCAAAGGCCAGCACCTTGTAGCCCGAAAGGTCCATGCTTTTGACCGTTCCCTCGTTGGCCTGCCGGCCCAGGAATACGTCTTGGGTCAAGTCGGCCTTCATGGCGACGGCGATGGAACGGACCTCGTCGGAGGTATCGGGAAGGCGCGGAAGCAGGCCCAGTTCGGCACTATCCAACGCCGCCGTCTTGGGCGCGGCGCGCAGGCGCACGGGAAGGCCCCGCGTCCTCAGGCCGCGGCTGGTCAATGCCGCTTCTTGCTTTGCCGGCTGGGCGGTCGCCTGCTGGGCGTTGAAGAAGGGATCGCCGAAACCGGCGAAAGACTTGCGCTTGTCATCCCCTGGCGGCAAGGAACGCAGCGTCTTGAGCGACGCCACCGACGGCAACAAGGTCACGGCGTGGCTTTTGTCCAGCCAGGCAACGTCGCGGTGGTTGGAAAACAGGGCCCCGCCCTCCTCTCCCATGGCCGACGGCGCCGTCGGCAAGAGTGACGGCGGCAGGTAGCCGAGCGGCCCATGGGCCACGACAAGAAGGCTTTTGGCTTTCTTCCACCCCGCCTCGACGGGCTTGAACAGGCTGTCGTAAAGACCATGGGCGACGTCCACGTCGAAGTCGGGTATGTCGCCCAAGGTCTGGGCGTTGGGCTCGAGCGACGAACGCAGAAGCGCCACCGTGTCCTCCAGGTCCTCGCGTCCTTCATCGGCCTTGGTGAAGGCGACGGCGCCGTCACGCGGCACGGCCCAGACGTAGGTTTTCCTGGCGCCCACATAGGTAGCGATTAGCGCTTCGCCGGGACGCAGGATGGCCCGCGCCTGGTCGATGGTCGCCGGTTTGGGGTTAGTCAACTCGGCATATTCGGGAAACCGCTCCTCGATTTCCTCCATCATGACGGCGCGGGCGTCGCGCAGTTGGTCTATCTTGCTCCTCAAGGTTTCGACGGCGGCGGCGTCCTGTTGGTCGGTGGGCGAGGCCAGCACGTCGGCCAGCAGCGCAAACAAGGTCGCGGTCTGCTTGGCCGTATCTTGTTCGCCGCGCACCAATTCGGCCAGTTCCGGGCTGTCCGCCGCCGCCCTGGCGCCCGAAGCGGCGACGGCGCTTTGTACCGACTGACCGCGTGCTACATCGGCAAGACGGAAGGCCTCGGCGGCGGCATCGATACCGGCCTGGCGTTCCAAGTCGGTACCGCTGACGTCGGCCAAAAGGTCGATATAAGATTCGAGAACCATGGCAAGCTGTTGATCGGCCGCGGCCACATCCGAATCCTCGTCATCGGACTGACGCGAGCGGCTGAGCACGACCGGGATCGCCTTGCGGAAACCTTCCATGGCGGCGATGTCGGCATCGTCGATTTCGAGCGCGCGCGACGTGGCCAGGTTGTAGAGCGCCTCGGCGTAACGGGGCATCAATTCGACGGCGCGGCGAAAGCTCGCCACCGCCTCGTCAAGGCGGCCGATGGCCAACAGCACCACCCCCAGGCCGTTGTGTGCCGCGGCAAGACCGGGATCGTCGTCGAGCACGCGACGATAGGCGACCTCCGCCTCCAACGCGCGATCCAGGGTGAACAGCGCCGCCGCCAGGTTGATTCCGGCCTCGGCGTAGCGGGGCTCCAATTCGACGGCACGGCGGAAGGCCTCGAGGGCGCCCTCGGCATCGCCGGCGGCGAGCAAGGTGCCGCCCAAGGCGTTGTGGCCCTCGGCGTACTCCGCCGCCAGCGCCACTGCGCGCCGCCCCGCCGTAAGCGCCTCTTCCACCATCCCCGCCTCGCGCAGGGCGGCACCCAGATTGGCCTGGGCCATGGCGAAGTCAGGGGCGGCGGCGACCGACCGGCGATAGGCCTGGACGGCGCCGTCCAGATCGTCCTGACGGCGCAGCACGTTGCCCAGGTTGTTAAGGGCATGGGCATTGCCGGGCTCCAAGGCGATGGCGCGGCGGTAGGTCTCGGCCGCCTCGTCCGGACGGTCCTGCAACTCCAACGCCAGTCCCAAGTTGTTGTGCGCCTCGGCATAGTCGGGCGCCAAGTCGACGGCGCGCCGGCAGGCGGCTTCGGCCTCGGCGGGACGGCCCAGCGAATTGAGGGCGGCGCCGTGGTTGGAATGAAAAGCCGGGTCGTCCCCGCCGGCGGCGATGGCGCGCGCGATCAGGTCTTCGGCTTCCTCGGCCCGGCGCGCCTGATAGGCGACCAGACCCAGCAAATGCAGGCCGTCGGCGTTGTTCGCGTCACGCTCCAGAAGAAGGCGCAAAAGAGGTTCCGCCTGGGCGGGATTTCCCGCCTGAAGGTGGGCGAGCGCCTCTTCCAAGAGCGCCGTGACGCTGACCGGTGGCGGCTCGGCGGTGCGCCCCGTCTTGCTGTTGCGCTTTCGTCGCTTGCCTTTCAATGGATCGCCTCTCTAACGCGCTCGAAGAAATTTGTATCGCCGGCCAATTGCCTCTAAACATGAGGCCCTTGCCCCTCCGATCCTAGCCTTATGGGAAACGTCATGCCATCCGCATCACAGTCCTCGCCAGCCCACGACATCGGACGGGAGACGGCGAGGATCCTCCTCGACATCGAAGCCGTCAACTTCCGCCCCCAGGAACCATATACCTTCACCTCGGGCTGGGTCAGTCCGGTCTACATCGATTGCCGCAAGCTGATCTCGTATCCCAAAGAGCGCCGCCGCGTGATCGAGATGGCGCTCGCCATCCTCGAGGCCGGTATCGGTTTCGACACCATTGACGCCGTCGCCGGCGGTGAGACCGCCGGTATTCCCTATGCCGCGTGGATCGCCGAGGCCCGCGCCCTGCCCATGCTCTATGTGCGCAAGAAGGCGAAGGGATTTGGCCGCAACGCCCAGATCGAGGGCGACATCGGGAACGCCGGCCGCGTTCTCCTGGTCGAGGACCTGGCCACCGACGGCGCCAGCAAGATCAACTTCGTTAACGCGCTGCGCACCGCCGGCGCCCGGGTCAGCGACGTCTTCGTCGTTTTCTTCTACGATATTTTCAAAGGCACCACGGAGACACTGAACGAGGCCGGCGTGCGTCTCCATCATCTGGCCACTTGGCGCGACGTGGTGGAGGAGGCCGAGCGAGGCAAGCGCTTTTCCGCCGATGCCATCGCCGGCGTGCGCCGCTACCTCGACGACCCGGCGGCTTGGTCGGCGGCCCATGGTGGCGAGGGCTAAGTCCGCTACGCCACGGGCAGAGTGACGGTGGCGCGCAGGCCGCCCTCGGCGCAGTTGGCAAGCACAACCTCGCCACCGTGACCGCGGACGACGGAGCGCACGACCGCCAAGCCAAGGCCCGTACCGCCGCTTTCACGGCTGCGCGACGGATCGACCCGGTAAAACGGTGCAAAGACCTTTTCTAATTCGTCTTCCGAAATACCGCGACCGTCGTCGTCGATGACCACGGTGAGGCCGTCGTCGTCCGTCGCCAGGGCAACCCGGGCCATGCCGCCATACTTGACCGCGTTGTCGATAAGGTTGGCGAAGGCCCGTTTCAGGGCCATCGGACGGCCGCCATAGGTAATGTGGGAGGCGCCTTCATATGTGGCGGCGTGCCCCGCCTCGACGGCGTCGTCGCACAGATCCTGCAAAAGGACACCGAGGTCGAAGGGCGTGCGCGGCTCTTCGGCGGCGTCGTCGCGGGCAAAAGCGAGGGTTGCCGCGATCATCGATTCCATTTGCTTCAAGTCGGCCAGCATCTTGTCGCGCTGCTCCGCGTCCTCGACGAACTCGGCGCGCAGCCTGAGACGGGTGATGGGTGTCCTGAGGTCGTGGGACACCGCGGCCAGCATCTGGGTGCGGTCGCGGATGAAGCGCCCCAGTCGTCGTTGCATCTCGTTGAAGGCGGCTGCCGCGCGGCGCACCTCGCGCGGGCCTTTCTCGGCCAGGGCCGGTGCGCCAACGTCGGTACCCAGCCGCTCGGCGGCCTGGGCAAAGAGCGCCAGGGGTGCCGTGGCGCGCCGCACCGCCCAGGCCGAAATGACAAGGACCATGGCCGTCGCCAGCACGAGAGACAGAAGATAGGGCGAGGACCAGTACGAAGGAACGGCAGCGGCCGGCATGGCGAAGTTAAGCCAGCTTTTATCGGCCATTTGCAACGAAACTTCCATCAACTGGCCGGAATGCCAGGCCCGGGGCATTTGGCCCATGCGTGGAAACGGGCGCATCATGGCGCCGCCGTCTTCCATGTGGCCGCCCATCGTGTGCATGCGCTCGCGCCACCAGCGCCGCCCACCCGAGCGCCACCATTCCTCGCCCGAAACCCGGCCATAGGAGACGCGGATGCGCTCGTCCGGCAGGCCTCCCAGGTGATCGCGGATCACCGAGCGCACGAACCGGGTACGCCAATCCGACTCCCCTTGCGCCAGCACACTCCGCTCGCTCCAGGTAACGCGGAATCCGGGCTCGATGAAGGAGCGTACGAGTTGCGGGCGTGCCTTCGCGGGAACATTTTCCACGGCCTCGGCGACGGCGGCGATGCGTTCCGCGACCTGGCGCCCGCCGGCCGCGGTGAGCGCTTGGCGCCGCTCGCCGCCATAGAGAAAAAGACCGATCAGGTGGGACACGGAGAGACCCAGCAAGAGGACCACAAAGGTGCGCCCAAAAAGAGTCTGAGGCACAAGACTCATCGCTTCCGCTCCGGCCGGTCGATGGTCGGGGTGAACAAGTAGCCGCCGCCCCGCACCGTCTTGATCAGCTTCGGCTGACGGGGGTCGGCCTCGATCTTGCGACGCAGGCGGCTGACCTGAACGTCGATGCTGCGGTCGAAGGGCTGGGCCTCGCGTCCGCGCGCCAGGTCGAGGAGTTGGTCGCGGCTGAGCACCCGTCCGGGATGGGTGGCGAAGGCCACCAGAAGTTCGAACTCGCCGCCGCTGAGGGGCACCATGACGCGATCCGGCGACAGCAGCTCGCGCTTTTCCAGGTCCAGACTCCAGCCGGCAAAGCCAAGCACCGGCCCGTCATCCGCCGGGCCCGTATCGCTTCTTCCCCCGGCGCGGCGCAGCACGGCTTTTATGCGGGCCAGCAACTCGCGTGGATTGAACGGCTTGGTCAGGTAGTCATCGGCCCCCATTTCCAGACCGACGATGCGGTCGGTCTCTTCGCCGACGGCCGTGAGCATGATGATGGGTAAGGCGGAGTTGGCGGCCCGTAAATTACGGCACAGGGTCAATCCGTCCTCGCCCGGCATCATGATGTCCAGGACCACCAGGTCGATGTGCCAGTCGTCAAGCGCGCCCGCCATGGCACGGCCATCGGCGGCGACGCTGACCCGAAGGCCGTGCTTGCCGAGAAAACGGGCCACAAGCTCGCGGATTTCCCTGTCGTCGTCGACGACCAGGATGTGGGGCGAAGGGTCCATGAATTAACTATACCCCCCGCCCCCTTGGCCGGGGCGGAAATTTGGTTACGCAACGTAACAGACGGCGGCGGCGCAACGATTGGTTACAAGAAGAGACGATGCCTGAAATCCCTCTGCAACACGCGGATGGTCTTATTGACCCCAGGCGAAACACGCAAACCATAGGAGAGAGCCATGAAAGGCAAGACACTCACAATCACCGCCGTCGCCGTCGCGGCCGTCCTCGGCACCGCGGCCATTGTCGCTAATCCCGTCTCCGCCGGTGGTCCGGGCTGGCGCTGGCATGGGATCCCGGTATCCATGGATGGCCCCGGAATGAGGGGGTATGGCCATGGAATGATGGGCGGCCCCGCCATGATGGGTTACGGCCACGGGGCTGGATCGGGTGGTCCGTGCTGGCACGGACAGGCGGCGCTCGACAAGGAACTCAACACCGCCGACGTAACCAAGTGGGTGGAACGCCATTTGGCCATGCAGGGCAACGACCGGCTCAAGGCGGGTCCGGTGACGGAGAAGGACGCCGGCACCATCGTCGCCGATATCGTGACCGCGGACGATTCCCTGGTCTGGCGCTTTGAGTTCGACCGCGTCACCGGGCGTATGAGCCGCGTCGACTGAGGGCGGCGCGAATCGGCGTCGGGACGGCGCCCCGCCTTCCGCAAGCCGGCCGCCCGACGGTCAGATGGGCATGGACATGTGAGCCAGTTCCAGGACGCGGTCGATATCGGGTACGTCGACCTGCTGGCGGTGGAAGACGGCGACACCGTCTTCGCGCAGTTCGCGCACGACCCGTGACACCGTCTCGGGGCGCGTTCCCACCATAGCCGCGATGTCTTGGCGCTTTATGGGAAGCTGAAACCGGATGCTCCCGTCGGGCAGATCCGTCGCGCAGCCGTCCCTCAATATGAGAAGGAGATTGAGAATACGGACCCGAACCGACAGGTGGGGGCTGCGCAAAAGCGGTGCCTCGGTCGGTCCGCGATCGCGTGCCAGCGTTTTGAGAAAACGCGAAGCCAGGACCACGTTCCCTCCGATGAGATGATGGATGGCAGCCGCCGGTATCAGACAAATTCGACACAGTGTAAGAGCGGTAGCCGTGGCCGCGTGAGGCGTTTCGGAAAAAAAACTGCGGTAGCCAATGGTTTCGCCCGGCAAGACGACGCGCAAGACGGTTTCGTTGTCAAACGAATCGAATTGCTTGAGCACCATATGGCCGCTTTGGATGCAATAAAGTCCCGTCGGATTGTCATCTTGGCGGAAAATGCTCTCGCCGGGCCGGTAAAGGCTCGGTCGCCGGGTCCGGTCAAGGTACGCGCGTTCCGAATCGTCCAGTACCGACCATTCGGACTCGCTTCGCGACCAGCACGCTTGACAATCAAACCGCAAGCTTTCGCGTTTCTCCATACGTCGCTATCCAGAGTCAGCGGAATCGAAGATTCGACCTTCTAACTTAGCGATCCAGATCAAGGTCTCATTTGATCTGGATCATGCACAAATTTTCCTAATTCAGAAAGACAAATTCTTGATATATGGCAAAATTTTGAATCCGCCGGCGCTTACGGCGCCTTCCATTTCTTGTGCTCGACCCACCGGACTGATAGCGTCGGCCATCGAAATGGCGCTCAATGAAGAACGCGATGTTTAAAAAGGCGACCCTCGTACTGGCCTTGGTCCTGGCGGCGATATCGCCTGCCCCGCCGGCGGCGGCCGCCAAGGATGAACTGGTGATCGGCATCACCCAGTTTCCGTCCACCTTTCACCCCAACATCGACGCCATGATGGCCAAGTCCTACGTCTTGGCCATGACGCGGCGACCGTTTACGGCCTATGACAAGGATTGGCGGCTGATCTGCATGTTATGCACGAAACTGCCGACCATCGACAACGGCCTCGCCCGGCCCGAAAAAACCCCCGACGGCAAGCAAGGAATCGCGGTGACCTTTACCATCCGCCCCGACGCCCGCTGGGGCGATGGCCGGGCCGTCACTTCGGCCGATGTCGTCTTCACCTGGCAGGTGGGGCGCCACCCGATGACCGGGGTGGGCGACATGGAATTCTATCGCAGCCTCTATTCCATCGACGTGAAGGACGACAGAACCTTCACCATGCACTTCGATAAATTAACGTTTAGTTATAATGATATCAGTGGATTAGGTCTTATTCCTAAGCATTTAGATGAAATGCCGTTCGGCAAGCCCGCAGAGTACAAGAATCGCACTCTCTTCGATACCGACACCACCAACGAGGGGCTCTATTTCGGCCCCTACCTGATCGACGCGGTGGTGCCCGGCTCGCACATCGTGTTGGCGCCAAACCCCACCTGGTGGGGTGACAAGCCCGGCTTCAAGCGAATCGTGGTGCGCGTCGTCGAGAACACGGCGGCGTTGGAGGCCAATCTGCTGTCCGGCGCCATCGACATGATCGCCGGCGAGCTCGGCTTGACCCTCGATCAGGCCATCGCTTTCGAGAAGCGCCACAAAATGCGTTTCGACGTCCTCTACAAGGCGGGGCTCATTTATGAACACATCGATCTCAACCTCGACAACCCGGTCCTCAAGGACAAGCGGGTGCGCAAGGCCCTGATCCACGCCATCGACCGCCAGGCGATCAGCCAACAACTCTTCGCCGGCCGCCAGCCCGTCGCCCATTCCAGCGTCAACCCGCTGGACTGGGTCTACGATGAGAACCTGCCGAAGTACGCTTATGATCCGAAAACGGCGGCGCGGCTGTTGAGCGAGGCCGGATGGTCGAAAATGCGCGGCGGATTGCGCCACAACGCCACGGGCGAGCGCCTGACCCTGGAAATCATGACCACGGCCGGCAATCGATCGCGTGAACTGGTCGAACAGGTCCTGCAGAACCAATGGAAGCGAATCGGTATCGACCTTCGCATCCGCAACCAACCGGCACGGGTCTTTTTCGGTCAGACCGTGACCGAAAGGCGCTTCAAGGGACTGGCCATGTTCGCCTGGATCAGCGCGCCCGAGAGCGTGCCCCGCACGACCCTCCATTCAGCCCACATCCCGAAGCCGGAGAATAACTTCGCCGGCCAGAATTACACCGGCTTCGTCAACGCCGAGATGGACGACCTTCTGGAGCGCATCGAGGTCGATCTGGACCGCGAGACGCGGCGCCGGCTGTGGTCGCGCCTGCAACGGATTTACGCCGAAGAACTGCCGGTGATCCCGCTCTACTTCCGCGCCAATCCTTACGTCCTGCCCAAATGGCTGAAAGGCGTCGAGCCCACCGGCCACCAGTTTCCGACGACGCTGTGGGTGGAAAACTGGCGGGCGGAGTAATGCCAAGGATCAATGATAAGGGAGAGGTAGGTAATGAAACGCGGCTTGGCCTTCGCCTTCTTCGTCTGGATCGCCGTCCTCTGGGCTGGCATGGCGATAGCCGCCGAGACGCCCTCGATCATCAAGATGGACGTCTCGCGGGACCAATCGGTGACGGGGCGGGATTTCCTGCTCCTACCCGGCCCCCAGCAGGTGGCACTGGTTTGGGGCATCACCGCCGGCCAGGAACAGGCCGTGCAACGAACCCTGGGTGTCCTTTTCCATCTGCGAAAGCGCTATCCGGCCGATTTCCTGGACGATCTCATCGGCGCCGTCAGAACCTTCCCGCACGGTTGCAATTGCACGGCCAAGGACGGCTGCAAGGCAATCGAGACCCGGCGTGCCACCCGCGACCTGGTGGTCGACTACTTGAAAGACGATGAACTCAGGAAGGACCAGAAAATAGAGCATATCGTCGACCTCGCCCTCGCCGACTACTGCCGCTGAAGAATAAAACGCCTTTGCGCCGTGGCGCCGCGGTGGTCAATAATTGCCACCCATGAAGGATCCGATTGAATACATAACGGCCGGGACCGCGCCATGATCCGCTATCTGGCGGGACGACTGGTGCAATCGGCCGTCGTTCTTGGCCTGATGTCCTTCGTCATATACGCCCTCATGGGATTGATGTCGGGCGACCCGGTCGACCTGATGATCAGCGCCGACCCCAAAATCACCTCCGACGACGCCGCCCGCCTGCGCCAGCTCTACGGCCTCGACCGACCCATCGTCGAACGCTACGCCAACTGGCTCGGCGCCGCGTTGGGCGGCGATCTGGGCTATTCGCGCCTGCATACCAAGCCGGTATTGGCGGTTCTGGGACCGGCGCTCGGCAACACGCTTGTCTTGCTCGGCGCCAGTTTCGTCTTGTCCCTTGCCATTGGTCTGCCGGCCGGCATCGCGGCGGCGCGCCGGCCCTATTCGAAAACCGATTACGCCATCAACCTGCTGGCCTTCGGCGGGATTTCCGTTCCGCCTTTCTGGCTGGCCCTGCTGCTGATCATTATATTCGCCGTCATCCTGGGCATCCTGCCGGCCGGCGGCATGGGGACCGTGGACCAGGCGGGATTTTGGGATACGGCACACTTCGTCGTCCTGCCGGTGGCCAGCCTGACCATCGCCAGCGTCGGCGGCCACACCCGATACATGCGCGCCTCCATGATCGAAACCCTGCGCCAGGATCACATCCGCACGGCGCGCGCCAAGGGGTTGAGCGAGGGGCGCGTCCTTGTCGTCCACGCGCTGCGCAACGCTCTCATTCCCATGGTCACCATCGTGGCGTTGGATTTCGGCTATCTGTTTTCCGGCGCGCTGATCACCGAGACCATCTTCGCCTATCCCGGCATGGGCAAGCTGATCTTCGATTCCATCATGGGCAACGATTTCAACATGGCCCTGGTGGCACTTTTGTTCGCCACCGTCCTCACCCTGGCCGGCAGCCTGCTGGCCGACATTGCCTATGTCGTCCTCGACCCCCGTATCTCCTTCCGCGAGGTCGAGGCATGAAAGGCCCGGGCATGTTCTCCCTGACCCTCGGCCGGTTCCTTCGCCATCGCCTGGCGGTGGGCAGCGCCGGGGTCGTCATGGTGCTCGCCTTGGCCGCGATCGCGGCGCCTGCGATCGAAGCGGCGCTTGGCGTCGGCGCCGAGACCGTTGACCTGTTCAACCGCTTCGCCGCGCCCACCGCCGCCCATCCCCTGGGCACCGACGACCTGGGACGCGACGTCCTGGCGCGCCTTCTCTATGGCGGCCGGGTATCTCTGTTTGTCGGCATCACGGCCGCCTTGGCGGCGGCCGCCATCGGCACGGTCATTGGACTGGCGTCGGGCTACTATGGGGGCCGCCTCGATGCCGTCCTCATGCGCATAACCGACGCCATTATCGCCCTGCCCCTGCTGCCGCTCCTGATCGTCCTGGCGGCCCTGGACCTGGAAAAGCTGGGCCTCCCCGAGGCCTTGGTTACTTCCGAGAACGTCAGTCTCTATCGCATCGTCGCCATCGTCGCGGTGGTCGGTTGGACGACCGTCGCGCGCTTGGTGCGAAGCGCCGCCCTGGCGCTCAGGGAACGGCCCTTTGTGCTCGCCGCCCACGCCCAGGGCGCCGGCGCCTTGCGCGTCATGGCAGTCCACATCCTGCCCAACCTGGCGTCGCCCATCGTCGTGGCGACGACCCTGTCGGCGGGCAACGTGATCTTGTTGGAATCAGTCCTCAGTTTCCTCGGACTCGGCATCCAGCCGCCGATTCCGAGCTGGGGCAACCTGCTGACCAACGCCCAGGAACTCATCTGGTCGGCGCCGGCGCTGGCCTTTTATCCGGGCATCCTCATTTTCATCACCGTCATCGCCTTCAACTTCCTTGGCGACGGGTTGCAAGACGCCCTCGATCCGAAGGCAATCGAACGCGCCCGTTGAATGTCAGATTTTCTCCGGCGACGCCAGATCGGCGAGCCGCTGATCGATGTCGGCGGCGCTCGGCAGGCTGGGTTGAGCGCCCGCCGTCATGCAGGCCAGTCCACCGGCGACGCTGGCCCGATGCAGGGCATCCACCGCGTCGCCGCCCGCATCGAGGCTGGCCGCGAAGACACCGACAAAAGCATCGCCGGCGGCCGTCGCGTCGACGGCGACGACGGGCATCGCGTTGACTTGCCACATTCCGTCGGCAAGGCACGCAACGGCGCCCCCGGCCCCCAGGGTGACGATGCAGGCGGTCGAGTAACGTTCGGCCAGGTCGCGCGCCACGCTCACGGGATGGTTGTCCTCAAGCCCGGACAATCCTGCCAGCATGGCTGATTCGACCTCGTTGACCAGCAGGTAATCCACCAGCTTCAGGGACCTCGCGGGCACCGTCGCCGCCGGCGCGGCATTGAGCAGAACCCGTGCGCCGGCCTTTCGGGCACGTCTGATCAGCTTCCAGTTCTCGTCGAGCCGTACCTCCATTTGCAGAACCAGGGTCGTCCGCGCCGTCAAGATGTCCTTCTCCACCTGGGCAGAACGGGTTTCCAGGTTGGCGCCGGCGGCGATGGCGATCTGGTTCTCGCCCTCGCGGTCGACACAGACGGCGGCGCAGCCGGTCGGCGAGGCAACGCGCGCCACCCGGTCGGTGCCAACCTCCGCATCGGCCAGACCGGCGATCAACATTTCACCGAAGGCATCGGCGCCGACAGAGCCCGCCATCTCCACATCGGCGCCGCTACGCGCCGCGGCCACGGCCTGGTTGGCGCCCTTGCCGCCAGGGATGACCATGACGTTCGGGCTGGCCACGGTTTCGCCCGGACGCGGCAAGGCAACGACCGGAAAAACCAGGTCGGCGATCAAGGAGCCGAAGACGACAATCATTGGAAAACCCTGGTGGCGTCCCGCATCCTCAATGGGACATCATGACGGGCATGGTCATGTGCTCTAAGACAAAGTGGGTCAGCCCGCCAAGGATCAGTTCGCGCCAACGGGAGTGACCATAAGCCCCCATGACCAGAAGATCGGCGCCGCGGGACGCCGCCTGCGATAGCAGCATGTCGCCGGCATCGATGTCGTCCGCGTAGACGTGCTGCGCCTCGACCTTGACGCCGTGCCGGGCCAAGTGCTGGCAAATGTCGGCACTGGGAATGTCGCCATGGCCTTGCGGTCCGCCCTTGGGATTGATGGCCAGGACGTCGACGTGCTTGGCCGCCGTCAGAAAGGGCAAGGCATCGTGGACGGCGCGGGAGGCCAAGCGGCTGGCGTCCCAGGCAACCATGACGCGCTCGCCTATCTTGGGATAGGAGCCGACGTAGGGCACCACCAGGGCCGGCCGATCGACAGGATCATGCGGTCAGGTATGTCCGAGCCCAACGCGTCGGGATAGCGCTGGCCGACCACGACAACGTCGCAATAGCGCGCGTGAACGGCGGCAACCTCGTCGCGCTCGCCCTCGGTGCAACGCCATTCGTGGGAAACCTCCGCCTTTTCGGCCGCCTGGCGGAAGGTTCGCTCAATCTCTGCCGCCCGTTCCTTCTGGGCGTTACCCTGCGCCTCGACAATGTTGGCGGGAAGCGGCGCCTCCACATAGGTGGGAATCCTGATGCGCGGCAGGACCAAAAGTCCGACCAAATGCGCCTGGTAAGCCTGGGCCAGCGCCAGCGCCGTTTCCAAGCGCGCCGGGCCGTTCTCGTCATTGTCCACCAGAACCAGAATATCCTTCAATGCCATCTTGCTTTCTCCTTCCCGATGGCGGCCCGCGGACATGCCGCCGCGCCCGCGCTTGCGATACATGGGCCTCCCGCGATGCGACGCACGGCCTACCTGCTTTGATGACGCATTTTCCAAAATTCGAACCGCCAAGGGCGGGACGCCGGAATGCATTCGTGGTTGTCTTCTTATTTTAGACCAAATTGACGGACGGCGACACCCTTGTGCCAGGGCCCTTTTGTATGACGGCGCCGTCGCCGATAGAATTCTCTCGCTCCTTCGCGCTTGGGCCGAATTGAACAAAGGAATTGCATGGTTGACGATGACGAAACCGTCCTTGTCGTTCCGCCGGACGACGTCACCGAGCCGCAAGTCTCCATCGTCATACCGGCCCTGGACGAGGAACGCGTGATCGGCGCGTTCCTGGACTGGTGCAACGAAGGGATCGAGAAGGCCGGCGTCGCCGCCGAGATTCTGATCGTCGACAGTTCGAGCGATCGCACCGGCGAGATCGCCCTGGCCAAGGGAGCCCGAGTGTTGAAGACGCCACGCCGTGGCCTGGGGCGCGCCTATCGGGACGCCCTTCCCTTCATCCGCGGCGAATTCGTCATCTGCGGCGACGCGGACTGCACCTACGACTTCCGCCGAATAGCGCCCTTTATCGAGCGATTCGCCGAGGGATATGAGTTCGTCATGGGCTCGCGCTTCGCCGGTTCAATCGAAGCCGGCGCCATGCCGCCCTTGCACCGTTATTTCGGGACACCGCTGACCAACTTCATTCTCAACCTGATTTACGGGACACGGTTTTCGGACATCCACTGTGGAATGCGCGGGCTGACCTTTGCCGCGCTAAAGGGGATGGACCTGCGCTCTCAATCCTGGGACTACGCGTCCGAAATGATCGTCAAGGCGGTACGCATGCGGTTGCGAACCGTTGAAGTTCCCGTACGCTTCTACAAGGACGCCGATGGCCGGGTCAGTCACCACAAACGGACGGGCTGGTACTCTCCGTGGCTTGCCGGGTGGATCAATTTGCGCGCCATGCTGATCCACGGAGCCGATTTCTTCGTTATGAAGCCGGGCCTATTGCTTCTCGTCCTTGGTTTGCTCATCACCTTGCCCTTGAGCGCCGGTCCCCTGACGGTTGGCGGCATCACCTTTTCCCTCAATACCATGCTGCTCGGCTCGATGCTGTCGATCCTCGGCCTGCAAGGTTTCTTTCTCGGCTGCATGGCTCAGTCCCTGACCGACCCCACCGGAGACGCCCAAAGACGTTGGCTCCGGGCCTTCGCGTTTACGCCGACACTGGCGGGGGCGGCAGGGCTGTTCGTGGTCGGCTTGGGGCTCGCGGTCAACTTCCTGATTGCCTATGTGGGCGCCGGATATACCGTCTCGGCGAACATCTTGGGAGTCAACCATATGGCGGTAACCGGCCTTTTGGCCATCATGGTGTCGTTCCTGACCTTCGTCTCGACGCTCTTGCTGCACGCCATCGCGGCCCTCGCACCCAGACGCCAAACCTGAGCCCATGAGCGCCGACAGGGCCAACCCGTGGGAGCCCTACTGGGAACGTTTCGCCGTCTCGGCCCGGGCCAATCCGGCACAGGCCTTCCGGCGGCGCCTGATCCATGCCTTGCTGGGCGCCGGAGCGTCAGAGCCGGGCGCCGCGATCTTGGACATCGGGTGCGGCTCGGGCGACTTGCTGGCCGAATTGGGCGAACGTTATCCCCGCGCGGCCATCGCCGGTGTCGATTTCAGTCATAGCGGGCTTGCCGAGGCGCGCGCCAATCTGCCCCGGGCTCTCCTGGTTCAATCCGACCTGGCCGCCGGCGCGCCCAAGGAGCTTAACGTTTGGGCCACTCACGCCGTTTGTTCGGAAGTGTTGGAGCACGTGGACGCCCCTAAGGCCCTGCTGGCCGCCGCCGACGCCTGCCTCAGGCCCGGCGGCCGCTTGGTGGTTACCGTGCCAGGCGGTCCGATGTCGGCCTTCGATCGCCATATCGGCCATCAACGCCATTACACCCGCCGGCGTATCGCAAGCTTGCTGGAAGAGGCGGGTTTCGAGGTTGAATTGGCCGCCGCCGCCGGCTTTCCCCTGTTCAACCCCTATCGGATGATCGTAATGCTGCGCGGCCGGCGGCTCATCGACGATGTCAGGGACTCGCCCGGTTTGTTGGCGCGCTCGGTAATGGCTCTGTTCGACCGGCTGTTGCCCCGCTCGCTTTCCGATTCGCCGTGGGGTTGGCAAATCGTCGCCGTTGGCCGCAAACGGCCGGTCAGCGCAGCTCGATCGCCGTGAGACCGTTGCCTTCGAAGACCAGGCGCTCCGATTCGGCCAAGGCCGTCAGGTTGTCCATCATGTCCAGGTAATAGGCGGACTGCCTGCGCCACAAGAGGTGGGGGCCGCTCTTGTGATAGTCCCACATGGCGCGGTTGTAGCGGCTGTACGAACACCCGATGGCGCGGTCGAAGTCCTTGAACGCGACGTATCGAATGGATTGGGTGGCGAGATAACGCCTTAGCGCCACCGGCCCCCGAAAGAACGGCATGCCCGGGTCGGGACTGACGACGCCGGGGGCGTCGATGTTGAGGATGTCGTGGCGCGCGTAATCGAAGGCGAAGGGCTGATCGGTCATGACCAGCAGTCGCTCGCCCCCCGGGATCGCCGCCTGAAGGCTGGCATAGGCGGTGCGCTGGTCCGCCTCGATCAGGGTTTTCCCCCAGGCGTCGTGGATGCGGCCCAGGTCCTTGACGGCGATGAAGGGCGCCAGCAACACGGCCAGGATGATCAACACCGCGTCGCCGACACGGGCCGGACCGTGTTCCCGGGCGGCTCGAACGACGTTCAACAAGGTCGCCAAGGCGGCGACGAAGGCGGCGGCGACGAAGGGGTGAACGTAACGCGAGACATTCTCCGTATCGGCATTGGTAAACGCCGCCAGAACGGCAACGGCGCCGATACAAGCCCCGCCATAAAAGGCAATCACCGCGCCGTGCCGGCGCAGCCGTCCGACAAACACCAGGGGGACGAAGAAAAGCATTTCCGTGCTGGTGAGAAAGTCGACGGTGGCGGCGCCAAACGTCGCCATGTCCGGCGCAAAATTGAAAAAATCAACATCGGGCCGGTGGTTGCCCTTGAAAATCGGATAGAGGGCGGACCCCGAGGAGAGATACGACAACGCCATCCACGGGGCGAGAAAGAGTGACGCCGCCAAGCAAGGATGTAAGGTATCCGGGCGCCCCGTCGGAGCGCTGGCGCCGGCGATAGCAATAGAACCAGTAGCCGACGGCCATGACGGCAACGACGAAGCCGAAATGCGGTCTCAGGCTTGCCGCGCCCGCCATGACCAATCCGCTCAGGCCAAGAAGCCCGGGGCTGGCCTCGGCCGGATCGCCGACTAGAAGAAAGGTGCGAAACAGGGTCAGGAACATCGCCAGTCCGGTGATGTGGCTAGCGCTGTTGAGCACGGGATACGGCACGATGACCGTCAGGATCAAGGCAAAGGCGTAATGCACCGGGCGGCGCGCGGGAAACAACCCCAAGACCAGGCCGAAACAGACGGCGGCCGCGATGCCGCGATCCATCAACATTGCGTTGGTCTCGGAACCGACGGCGACAATCAGTGACTGCAGGAAGGTCTGACCCCCGTACCCGGCGGCCAGGCGGCGCAGGCTGAACGGTTCGATCAGGGTGCCGGTATCGAGAAGCCGGGTGACGAAGGCAAAGTAGGCGATGTCATCGTCATTGCAGTCGCGATCGACGGCATGGACCCAGGCGGCATAGCGGACGAGCACGAATACCGCCGCCGCGCAGGCGACGACAAAGCGGGGGCTTGCAAAGAATTCGGATGGAAAAAACCGTCCCCACCGCGTGCCAACAAATATCGCCGCGCCGGCAAGGACATAGGAAATGGCGAAGCCGGCCGTCGCCAGGCCAAGGAGACTGGCCAGCCCCCCCCACGGCCAAGGAAACCGCCATGCCCCAACCGGTGCAAAGCCCAAAATCGGGACCATCGCCGGCTGGCCGCCCGGCAAGCCGGTTGGCAACGGCGCCCCAGCCGGCAAGGGCGCAAAGGGCCAGCAGGCCCCAGGCGAACATCAGAGCGTATTGATACGAATTCACCGGCGGCGGTCCGTGACTTCGAACAGACGGAAATTGTCTCCCAACCCCGCCGGAAGGGCGACCGCGCGCAACCAGGCGGGAGGATCGCCGCTCACCAGGCGCCGGTAAAGGATTTGGTCGTCCGTGGCGTCCAGGAAATAGGAATCGCTGTCCGATTCCGGGCACAGCAAAAGAAGGTCGATACCGCGTTTACGCATCAGACTCAGGATTTTGCCCTCGTCGTGGCCGCCCAGTATCCTCACCCCATCCAGGATGCCGGCGGCGTTTCGATGATGCACGGTCGACACCACCTTGTGGCCGGTCCTGTACAGGATCTCGGTGCCGAAATTGGCCGAGGCCAGGATCGTTCGGCTGCTCTCTCCCCACGGCGGCCGGTTGAGGACGCGGGATATCTCTTTCACCGGGCAGAGGCGCGCCCTGCCGTCACCCTTGGCCGCCGACAAGCCGGCGGCGCCAAGGCCGAAGGGGCCGACGGCCAGGAACACGATGGCCGATACCTTGACCAAGACCCGCGCCGGGCCGGCGAAACGGGCAGTGACCACGCCATCGACCCGGGCAATGAGATCGGCCAAGGCGATGGTTAGGAAAAGACCCCCGTAAAGGGACCACCGAATCCAGTCGAGGGCGAGCGTCAGATAAACAACCAGCGCGCCGGCAATAAGAACCCATGCCCAGCGCCCGGAACCTTGCCACTCTTCCTTGATCCGCCAAACGGCCCAGGGTACGGCGAAGACGGCACCGCCGAGATAGACCAGAAAGTGCGCCGTATCGCCGATGGAACGGTACTCGGATATACGATGGAAGATCGAAGCCACGGCCGGATCGACCTGATCCAGGGGATTGAGAAAAATATCGGGGTAAACGCTTCGCATCACGATACCGGTCACCACGATGCCAAGGGCGCCGGCAGCGAACCGGCCGAGCGGACCGACAACGCGTTTCATCATCCCCGACGCGGCCACGATCCAAAATCCGAGCGCAAGGAGGGCCAGGGTCAGGTGGATGATCGAGACCCGGTCGTATTCGATCTCAGCGACGCCGCCGAACCCCCTTTCGATCAACAGCACCACCGCCAAGCCCACCGTCAGGCCCAAGGCAAGGCGGACATTTCTCGCCGCGCCGCCGGGTTCGCCCGCCAGCCAAGCCAGGCCGCTCGCCGCCAGGCAAAGGGCCAGGAAAATCAGCGTTTCCGGTCCCACCCAGAGGCCCAAGGCCAAAAACAGACCGGCGGCCAGGGCATCGCCGGAACGGCATTTGGTGTTACTCAACGAACGGTTCAGGAAACCCAACGCGAGAATGCCGAGCACGACGAACATCATGTGATGGTCGGCGCGCCCAACGGAGGCGAAGTTCAAGAGGGCGAACTGGACGGCGCTCAGACCCCCCGCCGCGAAGGCGCCGACGGGCCCAAGTACGGGCAGCGTCGCCCAGACCAGGGCAAGCGCCGCCAAGACGTGAAGGAGGGGGCTGACCAGGGCGCCGGCCCAGAATAGCGCCTCGGCGAAATCAAAAACCGGCGTCAAGACCGCCGCCAGGGCAATCAAGACGACGTCGAACAGGCGCGTCCAGTGCACGGTGGCGCCGATGGGCGCGTTGGCCCGCGGCAAAGCGGAATCAAACCATTCACCCGTCTCGACGAGCCGCAGGACGCGAAGCAGATGGGCGTAACTATCGCCGTCGGCCAGCGCGCCCCGGACGACGCCATCTTCGACGTACAACCACCAGATAGCGTGAATGAAACCCACAAAACAGGCGACCGCCAACCAGGTCCATGGGGAAACGGACAACCGCGGCGGCGGGATCGTGGGGGATGTATCGGGCATGACGGTTATTGCCCACTATCACACGTGTCATCTTTCAGTGATAGTGTGGGTACCAGGCTGGTTCGACATACATCGCATCCATAACATAGCGCATGCGAGGTGGATGAAGGCTTTGAAGTGGACGGCAAGCCGGACTTGCGCGCCATGGTGGAATGCCATGATCGTGAAGTTGACAGGTCGCGCCATTCGATATACGCAAAATATATCTTGTAAAGCGTTCACAAGGGCTTGATGGACGGCATGGAAATCCACATCGGCGTCGACGTCGGCGGCACTTTTACCGACTTGGCGGTCAATATCCCCGGCGAGAACCGCCTGATTCGCCACAAACTTGCGTCGACACCCGACCGGCCCGATGACGCCATCATCGAGGGCATCGCCCGGGTGATTGCCGAGCACGGCCTCGACGCGGGCGATATCGTGCGCTTGTCCCACGGAACCACGGTCGGCACCAACGCCCTCATCCAGCGACGAGTCGGCAAGGTGGCGGTGATTACCAGCCAAGGTTTCCGCGACCTGCTCGAGATCGGCCGCCAAGTGCGACCCAAGGTCTACGACATCCATCTCGACTTTCCCAAGCCCCTGGTGCCCAGGTGGCTGCGTCTCGAGGTGCGCCAACGGCGCCGCGCCGACGGCAGTGAGCATGTCCCGCTCGACGAGGACGGCGTACGCAACGTCGGCCGCCAGTTGGCCGCCGAGGGCGTCGACTGCGTGGCCGTCTGCTTCCTCCACTCCTACGCCTATCCCGACGACGAGGAGAGGGCGGTGGAGATTCTGCGCCAGGTCTTGCCTTCGGAAGTCCACATTCTGTCGTCGACGGCGATTTACCCCGAGTTCCGCGAGTACGAGCGGTTCTCGACGGCGGTGTTGAACGGCGCGCTTCTCACCGTCGTCGATGCCTATCTCGATCGTTTCAGCGCCGAGGTCGCGCGCCTCGGCATCCCGGCGGAACCCAAGGTAAGCCAGAGTAGCGGCGGCCTCATGTCCGTTCACATGACGCGCAGGCTGCCCATTCGCGCTTGCCTGTCGGGACCCGCTGCCGGGGTGCTCGGCGCCGCCTACCGGGCCCCAGCCGCCGGCTTCGGCAACGTCATCACCCTCGACGTCGGCGGCACCAGCGCCGACGTCAGCGTCCTCGTCGACGGCGCCCCGACGGAGGTCCACAACCGCATGCTGGCGGGATTCCCGTTGCGATTGCCGGCCCTCGACGTCAACGCGGTGGGCGCGGGCGGCGGATCCATCGCCTGGATCGACGTCGACGGGCTGTTGAAGGTGGGACCCCAGAGCGCCGGTGCCCATCCCGGCCCGGCCTGCTACGATCTCGGCGGCACCGAAGCAACCCTCACCGATGCCAACGTCCTGCTCGGACGCCTCAACGACCAGACCCTGCTGGACGGCCGCATGCCCATCCGCCGGGATCTCGCCGAGGCCGCCGTCGGCCGCCTTGCCGAGGAACTCGGGCTCGACCTCATGGAGACGGCGCGCGGCATCATTCGCGTCGCCAGCGCCACCGTGGTCAAGGCGATCCGTCCCCTTTCCGTCGAGCGCGGCTACGATCCCGCCGATTTCTGCCTGTTCCCGTTCGGCGGCGCTGGACCGCTGCTGGCTACCGAAATTGCCCGGGAACTGGGCATGGCGACCATTATCGTACCGCCCAGCCCGGGAATTCTCTGCGCCGAGGGGCTGTTGAACAGCGACCTGACCGCCGATTTCGTGAAGACGTCGCTGATGCCCCTGACCGAGGACTCATACGGACCCCTCAACGCCGTTCGCCGCGACCTGCGGCAGAGGGTGGATGACTGGTTCGACCACGAAGAGGTTCCCCAGGCCCAACGGCGCCTGCAGTGGACCGTGGAGATGCGCTACGTGGGACAGAACTACGAACTGTCCCTGGCTCTCGGCGACGGCGATCTGGGCGCGGAGGACTGCAAGGACCTGACGCGGACGTTCCACGCTAGCCACGAACGCGCTTACGGGTTCTTTGCTCAAAGCGAAACCGTCGAATTCGTCAACATGAAGGTCAAGGCGGTGGGCGGTCTCGACAAACCGCCGCTGCCGACGCTCGCCGCCGGGCCGGATGCCGAACCGGTGGCGCGCCGCCGCACTCTCTTCGCCGCCGGCGACTGGTACGACACCCCGGTCTTCCGCCGCGATTCCCTCGCCCCGGGGCAGGCCTTGACCGGCCCCGCCGTCATCGAGCAGATGGACACCACGACGTTGCTCTTTCCCGGCGACCGTTGTGTCGTGGACGCCCGGGGGAATCTCGTCCTCACCCTGGCCGAGGAAACCGGACCATGACGCTGACCGCCATCGAGGTCGAACTGCTGCGCAACGGGCTCACCAGCATCTGCGACGAGATGTACGTGGCGCTGATGAAGAGCGCCTATTCGACCAACATCAAGGAACGCAAGGACCACAGCGCGGCGATCATCGACGCCCAGGGCCGGGTCATCGTCCAGGGCGAGTCCTTGCCGTTGCATCTCGCTTCCATGCTCGGACTTGTCGAAGTCGTCCTGGAGCGTGTCGGGATCGAGAACCTCAGGCCCGGCGACATGTTCATCTCCAACGACCCGTTCGTTGGACGCGGCTCGCATCTGCCCGACGTGGCCCTCGTCGCCCCGGTGTACTACGGCGACGATCTCGTCTTCTTCGTTGCCGACATCGCCCACCATGCCGACATCGGCGGCATGGCGCCCGGCAGCATGGCCGGCGGCATGACCGAGGTCTATCAGGAGGGACTGCGCATCCCGCCGATCCGCTTGATGAAAGACGGCGAGATCATCGAGGACGTGTTCGATCTTATTCTCCTCAACGTTCGCGTTCCCGAGGAACGGCGTGGCGACTACCTGGCCCAGGTGGCGGCCAACCGGTTGGGTGAGCGCCGCCTGCACGAGCTGTTCCAGCGCTGGTCGCTGGAGCAGCTGCGCGAAGGCGCCGACGCCCTTGTCCACGCCGTGGCCCGGCGCATGCGGGCCGGCATCGCCGACTTGCCCGACGGCGAGTACACCTTCTCGGACATCATGGACGACGACGGCATGGGCACCGAGAACATCCCGTTTTGCATCCGTATCGTCGTCGACGGCGAGGAGATCTTGTTCGACTTCACCGGATCCTCGCCACAGGTGCGGGGCAACATCAACATCAGCTTCGCCGGCCTGCAGGCCAGCGTGCTGTTCGCCCTCAAGGTTCTGATCGACCCGGACGGCCCGACCAACCACGGCATGCTGGAGCCAGTGCGCATCGTCGCCGAGGAGGGCAGCATCACCAACGCCGCCTTTCCGGCGGCGACCGCGGCCCGCGCCCAGGCCTGCCAGCGGGTCATCGACATCGTCCTCGGGGCCCTGTCGAAGGCCGTTCCCGAACGGGTCATCGCGGCCAGCAACGGCGCCAACGGCGTCTCGGCCTTTTTTGGCGCGGGGCCCGACGGCCGCTACTACGTCTACATGGAAACCATCGGCGGCGGTAGCGGCGCGCGCTCCTACAAGGACGGCAAGGACGGGGTCCAGGTCCACGTGACCAACACCTCCAATCTACCCGTCGAGGCGCTGGAGAACGAATACCCCCTGCTCATCGAACGCTACGAACTTGTGCCCAATTCAGGCGGGCCCGGGACCTGGCGCGGCGGCTGCGGCCTGCACCGGGTTTACCGTCCGCTGGGTCACACGACCGTCTTCAGCGGCCAGGGCGAGCGTTGCGTTCACCACCCCTGGGGCCTCTTTGGCGGCGGCGAAGGCGGCCTGGGGTCGTTCTCCCTTGACTTCGACGACGGCCGGAGCCAGGCCTTGCCCATCAAGCCGACGACCGTCGAGATTCCGCCCGATGCCGCCGTCACCGTCATCACTCCCGGTGCCGGGGGCTACGGTTCGCCGGCCGGACGCGGCCAGGTGGACCTCGCGGACGATCTTGCCAACGGCCTTTTCTCGAAGGAATACATGAAGGAACACTATGGCTTCGAGATAGAGGATGAAAAACCGGCCGTCACGGACGAGGAAACCAAGACATGAGCGGAACCAAACTTGCACCACGGTATTATGAGTCCATGACGGCTAGGGTAAGTTAACGACCTCGAACAGTCGAAACGATTGTCCCAATTCTTCCGGCAAATCCACTTGACGCAACCAGCCGGGAGCCGCGCCGCCCTCCAAGCGCCGATAGAGGGCGGGACCGCCGGAACGGCCCAGCAGATAGCCGTCGCTGCCCGAACCGGGGCACAGCACGATAAGATCGACGCGCCGTTGACTTACCAGGCGCCGCGCCTCGGCTTCATCGGCACCACTAAGAATTCTGACGCTGTCGAGGATGCCGGCGGCGTTGCGGTGATGGAGGGTACCCAGCACCTTGTGGCCGGTCCGGTACATGATCTCGGGACCGAAATTGGCCGAAGCCAGGATGGTCAGGCTGCGTTCCGCCCAGGGCGGCCGGTTGAGATGGCGCGTCATCGCCTGCACGGGGCATGCCTTGCCGACGCCCCTGCTTCCGCCCGCCTTCAGGGTGCCGACACCCAAGCTCAAAGGCCCGACCGCCAGGAACAGAACGGCCACGACCACGCCAAGCGGGCGGCCGGGTCCGGAAACCCGCTTGGCGATGGCGCCCACCCCATGTGCGATGAGGTCGGCCAGGACCACGGCCAGGAATATCCCAGCGTAAAGAGAGACGCGCAGCCAAGTCGAGGCGAGAACGACGGAGACGAAGAGCCCGCCGGCGAGGCCAACCCAGACCCAACGGTCGGGTTGGTGTCACCGAATTCGGGTGCGCCAAACAACCCAGGGCAGGGCGAAGACGGCGCCGCCGAGATAAATCAGGAATCGCGATGGGCCGCCGACCGAGCCGAATTCGGCGATATCATCGAAGAGGGACAGGAACGCCGGATCCATGTCGCCAAGCGGACCGATCAGAATGTTGGGATAGAGGGCCCACAAGGCGGTGCCGATCGCGCCCATGCCCGCCAAAGCGACGGCGAGGCGGCCCGTTGTTCCCCATTCGCGCGATGTCAATCGCGTCGTGACGGCGACGGCGCTCCAGAACGCCAGCACCAGCAAAGCGCCTGTCAGGGCAATGATCGAGACGCGATCATATTCAACGGCGAAGAAATTCCGGGGACCGTGCTCGGCCACAACCGCCAACCCCAGGCCCAGGGCCAGACCCTGGACAACACCCAAATTCCTCGCCACCGCGCCGGGCTCGTCGGCCAGCCACACCAGACCCAGCGCCGCCAGGGCGAGGGCGAGGACGCCAAGCATTTCGGGCCCTATCCAAAGGCCCAAGGCAAGGGTGACGCCGGCGGCCAGCGCATGGCCGCGGCGAAAATCGGGCGTTGTCAGCAAGCGAACTGTAAAGCCCAGCGCCACGATGGTAATAAGGGCGAACGCCATGTGATGGTCGGCGTGGCCAACCGTGGCATAGCCCATGATGCCCATTTGGGTGACGGTAAGGACGCCGGCGAAGGTGGCGGCGGCGCGGCCCACGATGGGTGTCGCCGCCCAAATCAGGGCAAGCGCCGAGACGACGTGCAAGAGCGGGCTGACGATGACGCCCGACCAGTAGAGAGCCTTGGTAAAGCCAACCATCGGCGCCAAGGGCAGGGCAAGGGCAAGGAGAAGGACATCGAACGGACGCGTCCAGTGCAAGGATCCGCCGTAGGGCGCGTTGGCCCTGGGCAGGCTGGAATCGAACCACGCCGCGCCCTCGAAAAGCCGCGTGACCCTAAGCAGCCGGGCATATCCGTCACCATCGGTAAGGTTGCCGGCGGCGACGACGGTATCGCCCAACAGCCACCAGGCGCCGTGGATCAAGGCGACGAAAACTCCGACTGCCGCAAGGGCCCAGACCGAAGGGCCGGGTTCCCTTCGCTCAATCAACGGGCGGCTCGGGATTTGCCGCGAGGTAGGCTTCCAAGTCAGCCAGCCCTTGCGCCGATCCGATTTCATGGAAGCGCTCGAAGACCTCAAAGCCAAGCAGGCCGCCGCCCTGGATCAAGTGCTGAAACACCGCGTCGAGATCGGCCGTCGCCCCGGTAGGAACCTGATCGGCGACGGCATCGCGGGTGAGCACCGAAAGCCCGTAATCGATATGCCGCATGCCGAGCGCGGCGGCATCGTCGCGGCCTTTTTCGTACAATTCGACCCGGCCGTCCCGGTATACCACGTTGCTTTCGTCCCACCGGCCGTCGTTGCGATAAACGCACATCAAGGGACGTTCGCCGCGCTGGGACGCCCGCCACACCAGCGCCAGTTCGATGGGCAGGAACGAATCGCCGTAAAGGACAAAAAAGCCCTTGTCCATCACGCCCTCGTCGATTGCCAGGCGAATGGCGCCGGCGGTCCCCCGAAGCCGATCCCCTTCGTCGATACAGGTGATTTCAAGGCCCCACCGGCGGCCATCGCCGACGAAGTCTCGGATATGATCTCCCAGATGGCCGAGCGCCAACACCACGCGGCGCACCCCCTGCCCGGCCAGCCACTTGAGTTGATAATGGACGAAGGGTTGGCCGGCGACCGGGATCAGCGCCTTGGGAAGGCGATCCGTCATCGGCTTCATCCGCGTTCCCAGGCCGCCGGCCAGAATCAAGCATTGCATGGCTGTTCAATTTCGCAAAATGACGACCGATCCGTCGAAGTCGAAGGAGAAATCCATTTCCCGCAGACCCTCGTCGGCCATTGCCTTGCGCAGCCGCCGCCGATCATGGGTGTAAAACAGCAAGAAGCCGCCGCCCCCGGCGCCGACCAATTTGCCGCCGAGCGCACCGTGTTCGCGGGCATGATCGTAAAGGTCGTTGATGCGCCGGTTGGTGATCATGGCCGAGCGGACCTTCTTGTGCATCCAGTGTTCGTGCATAAGCTCGGCGAAAGCCGGGGTATCGCCCTTTTCCAGCGTGTCCCTGATCTTGAGGCCCAGTTCCTTGATGAAATGAAGATTGTCCAGCATCTCCTTGTCGTCTTCTTGGGAGCGGGCCTTTTGGTCCCCCAGAACATCGGACGCCGAGCGGCTGTAGCCGGTAAAAAACAGCATCAGGTTTTCGTCCAGATCGCGCAGCGTCGCCTCGCCAACCTTGAGGGGGCTTACCGACACGCTGCCGTCCGTCCGGTATTCCTGGCACAGCATACCGCCGTGGGCGGCGATGTATTGGTCCTGCCTGCCGCAGGGTTGGCCAAGGATTCTCATTTCGATGTCGCAGGCCATGCGAGTCAGGTCCTCGGCTCCGATATGCAGGCGCCTGTGAGCATGGAGCGCGTGAAGAAGACCGACGGTGAAGCTTCCCGAAGACCCCAGACCGGTGCCGGCCGGCACGTCGGCGATGCTGACGACCTCAAGGTGAGGCTCGATTTCCTGGTGGCGCAGGACTTCGCGGATCAGGTCGTGTTCGATGTCGTCCAAGGTATCGACGTGCTCGGTCTTGGCGTACTTCAGCAAATAGCCGGGCTGAAACATCGTGTTGGCCGAAATGTACACATACTTGTCGATCGCCGCGGATATGACGAATCCGCCGAATTTTTCATAATAGGACGGCAGGTCCGTTCCGCCACCGCCCAAGGTGACGAAAGCCACCCCCGTACCCGCCTCGACCAAACCCGCCGCCAAGCCGAAGCCGACGGATGCAACGCCCGTTCCCCCGGCCGTGGAGAACAAACCCGCGGCGCCGCCGAAGCCCGTGGTGGCGGAGGCAGCACCCAGCCCCGTCCCAAGCAAACCTGTGCCAATGCCAACACCTGTCGAGGCAAAGCCCCCACCACCGGCCGTGGAGAGCAAACCCGCTTCGCCACCGCCATCCAAGGTGGCGGAGGCAATCCCCGCTCCTGTTCCAAGAAAACCTGCTACACCGCCGGCGCCCGCCGAGGCTAAGCCCCCACCCCCGGCCGTGGAGAGCAAGTCCGCCCTTCCGGCGCCGCCCCGGATGGCGCAGGCGGCCCCCGCTCCCGCGCCGAATCCCGATTTGTCCGAAGAGGAACCATCCCGGGCGCCCGGCCGGGTTGGTGCGCCTGGCGTCCCGGCAAGCAGAATCGTACGAGTCACGAGCACCCCGCATTTCCACGTCAAACGGGGCCAGGCCTATGAGGACGAAGGCCTTCTTGACCGAGCCCTTGAGGAGTACACCCAGGCCATCTTGCTTCAACCGAACACCGCGGAAGCCTATCTGGGCCGCGGGTGGGTCCACCACGCGAAAGGCTCGCGCCGCCTTGCGGTCAAGAATTTCAGCCAGGCCATTCGCCTGAATCCACGTAATCCCGAGGCCTATTTCGGCCGCGCCTGGGCTTACGAGCAATTGGGCCAAGTCGATCTGGCGATAAAGGAATACGGCCAGGCGATCGCGTTGAAGGACGACTATGCCGACGCCTATCTCAGCCGGGGGGTCCTTCGCTTCTACCATGATCGACCGGAAGCGGCGGCAGCCGATTTTTCCACCGTCCTTGACAAGGCTCCCGACGGACTGCGCCGTTATGCCCTCCTTTGGCTGTTCCTGAGTCGCGCCCGATCCGGTGGCGACGGTGCGAAAGAATTGTCGAAATTGGCGGAATCCGTATCCCTGACCCCGTGGCCGGGCATAATCGTCACGCACTATCTGGGAAAAGCCGGCGCCGAACAGGTGCTCCGGGCGATCACCGACGACGATCGGAGATCGAGATTGGAAAAAGAGTGCGTGGCATACTTTTTCCTTGGACAATACGACCTCGTTCGCGGCGATCGGAAGCGCGCCGCCGAACATTTTCGCAAGACCCTGGCGATCGGGGTGACCGGCTATCGCCAGTATGGGGCAGCCGAGAAGGAATTGCGGCGCATGGGGGAAACGCCATGATAGTTGGCGCCGCCGCCATGATACATGTCGCCGCCGCCATGCTCTTCCCCGCCTTGGGCGCCCCGGTTACGATGACCGCGACCGGAGAAACCAATGGAAAATGCCAAATTTGATTCCGTCAACGTTCTGGTCATCGAGGACAATGAACTGGCCAGCCGTGTCGTTGTCCACATCCTCGAGAAACTGGGCGTCGATCAGGTGATGACCGCCGACAACGGAGCAAACGCCCTTGAAATTCTCAAGGAATCCAATGCCGACATCGACATCTGCATTTGCGATCTCGAAATGCCGGTGATGGGAGGCTATGAGTTCATTCGCCGTGTCCGCTATGGGACCGTCCCGAAATACAAGGACGTACCAATCCTTGTCCTAACCGGCGCCGATACCGAGAAGAACGTCAAAAAATCACGCATCTACCGGATCAGCGGTTTCATGATCAAGCCGCCGACGATCGAGGACCTTGGACAACAGATCAGCCAGACTCTCGGCCTCTGACAATCCACTCCCTTGGTCCCCAATCAGCCGGCATGGGCATATTTCCGAGCCGTCAACGACATCGGGAGGAGACACGGACATGGGGGAAAAGTGTGACATCTTGGTTACCGGAACCGGCGCCTTCGGCGAACGCATCATCTTCGACATCGCGGTAACGGCGGGTAAACCGGTCAAGGTCGCCATCGGGGGACGAAACCAGGCGCGCATGGAGTGGCTGCGCCTGGCCGCCAACTCCCGGGCCGCCATGTTCGGCCGTCCGGCCTATTTTTCGACCCTCCCCATCAAATGGGGTTCGGCCGAGACCGTCGCCGAGGCCGTTGCGGCCTCGGACCCCGCTGTCGTCATACAAGCCGCATCCGTGCAGTCGCCGTCGGTCATCCATACCACGGATTCGGCCTGGGGACAGTTGGTCAAGAAAGGCGGGCTCAGCGTCACCACCGTCTTTCAGTCCTTGCTTTCGGAGCGCGCCGCGCGTGCCATGCGCCTGGCCGGCAACCAAGGTGCCTTCATCAACTGTTGCTATCCCGACGTCGTCAACGGGATTCTCGCCGCCAAGAACCTGCCAATTACTTGCGGCGTCGGCAACGTGGCCATTCTTTCCAACATGTTCGAAGGCGATCTGGGTATCCGCCGGGCGGGCTCGCTCAAGGTTTTGGCCCACTACCAATGTCTTGGCCCGTGGCGACTGCCCGCGGCGGAGCGCGGCGGCACGCCGGCACGGGTGTGGATCGACGATGAGGAAGTAGACGACCTCTATCCGCGCTTTGCTCACCTGAAGCTTACACCAGAGCCGGTCATCGACATCTCGGGCTGCACGACGGTCCCTATCGTCTACGCGCTTCTCGGACATCACGACCTCCTCGGCCATGCCCCCGCCCCCGAGGGTTTGCCGGGCGGTTATCCGGTCGCGATTAAGGACCGTGTCATGACCTGGACATGCCCGCCGGCCTCGAACGCGACGAAGCCATCGCCTGGAACCGTGCCTTCGAGGAAGAAAGCGGTCTTGGTCGAGGACGACGGTCGCGTGGTCTATTGCGGCACCATGCGCTCGGAGTTCGCCAAGCTCAGCGCTACCCTGGCCGAGGGCTTCCACGTCGACGACCTGGAGACGGTCTACGCCGAGATGGTGGAGCTACGCGCCAAATTGGGCGGATAGGAGACTCTAGGCGTCGGCGTCCTCGCCTTGGTAGTCGGCGAAGCGACCCATGGTGAAGGGCTCGATCGGCGTCGCGGTGCGACCGTCGGTGGCCAGTTCGCTCAGCACGACGCCCACCGCCGGCCCGACCTGAAAACCGTGACCCGAGAATCCGAAGGCGTGGAAAAGACCCGGTGTCGTCAGGCTCGGTCCGATGACGGGAAGGTTGTCGGGCAACGCCGCCTCGATCCCCGACCACACCCGGATCAGGTTGATCGAACGCAGCGACGGCACCACTTCCAGGGCCTTGCGCATGTTGGCCAGGGTGTTCCGGGGCGCCACGTAGGCACGGTTGGCGACGTTGTCTGCGATGCCGCGCGGCTTTCCGGCGACGATCACGTTGCCCCTCTTCACCTGGCGCACGACGACGGGACTGCCGACCCTTTGTATGGTCGGTTCGATAAAATACGGCACCGGCTCGGTTACCGCCTCCGGCGGTCCGATGGCCGTCAAGGGGACCGGCTCACCGAATCTGGCCGAAACATGATGCGACCACGCCCCCGCCGTATTCAGCATGACCGGCGCGCGGACCTCAAGACCATGCCGTGTGACGATGCGAAAGCCGTTGGCGTCGCGGGTCATCTCCACCGCTTCGTGTTCCTCGCGGATGTCGGCACCGGCGGCCTGGGCGGCGCGGGCGTAAGCGGGCGTGACTAGGCGCGGATTGGCAACGCCGTCGTCGGGCGACCAACCGGCGCCGATCAACCGGTCGCTGAGCCAGGGCCAGCGGCGGCGCAGGTCCGGGCCGTCCAGAATTTCAATATCGAAACCGTATTCCCGGGCGCCGGCGGCATAGTCCTCAATGACGGCCATGTCCTCGTCATCGAGGGCGAAGCGCAGATGCCCCCGGATTTCGACCTCGCAGTCCTCGCCGACCACGCTTTCCAGGCGATGCCAAATCTCCACCGCCCGGTTGGCGAGCGGCAATTGAGCCAGGAATCGGTCCTGGCGGCGCAGCAGGCCGAAATTGACGCCGCTCGCCTCGGCGCCGACGAAGCCCCGCTCCAAAAGCACCACCGAGCACCCTTTGCGGCTTAAATCAAGCGCCGCCGAGCAGCCCATGAGGCCGCCGCCCACGATCACGAAATCGGTTCCGATGGTTTCCATCTTCCCTATTCTTCCAAGAGCGACGCCAGCTTGATCGGTTTGACCGGCCCCGCGCCGCGCAGACGCCCGACGGTCGAAACATCCCGGTCCTGAATGGCGGCCGACACCTCGGCCGAGCCGAGACCACAGAACCGGCCTTGGCAGCGTCCCATGCCAATGCGGCTCAACGCCTTGGCACGGTTGATCTCGCGTCCGCCGCCCAGGGAGTGTTGAACAGCACGGCGGACCTCGCCGGCAGTGACCCTTTCGCAGCGGCATACGATGGCCTCGTCCGGCAGGCTCCGCGCCATGTCGGCGGGCCACGGGAAGGCGTCCGCCAAACCGGCCTGAAAGCGCATCAAGGAAGCTAGGCGCCGCGATAGTTTGGCCGAGCGCCCGGGGTCTCCCGGGACGCGGCCGAGGTCCTCGACCAGGCTCAATGCGGCAAGCTCGCCGCTGACCTCGGCGGCGTCGGCGCCCCCGATACGCGCCCCGTCGCCGGCCAGATAGACGCCGTCTCCGGCGCGGCCGTCTCCGGCGCATTGGGGCAGCCACTGGCGCAACACGGGATCGAAGAAAAACCCGCAGTCGGCCAGATCGGCGAGCTGGGATTCCGGACGCAGGCCGAATCCGAAGGCAACCGCGTCGCAATCGATCCGCACCTCGCCGCCGCCCGGGCGCCGGTAACGAAGCCCCGCCACCGCGCCGTCGCCTTCCGCGGCCACGGGGCGCACTCCGTGCTCGATGGGCACGCCCGAACGGCGAAGCGCCGCCATTGTGTAAAGACCTTTGGCAGACATCGGGGTGTCGGAGAGCAATTTCGGCAGCGCCCGCATTTTGGCCGAAAACGGCGCCGTATCCAGAACCGCGACGACCTCGGCGCCAGCCCGCACGTACTGATGGGCAACCAGATAGAGAAGCGGCGTGCTGCCGAGAAAGACCGTGCGCCGGCCCACGGCGCAGCCTTGGTGTTTCAACGCAACCTGGGACCCGCCCAGGGTAAAGACACCGGGCAAGGTCCAACCGGGAAAGGGAAGCACGCGGTCGGTGGCGCCGGTGGCCAACAGCAAAGCGTCGAAGGGAACGGGTGTCACCGCGTCGTCGCAGGCCGTGTAAAGAACCCGGTCCTGGACATTCCAGGCCAATGTCCGTGGCCGGTAGTCGATGGCATCGGTCAGGCCGTCGAAGGTGCGGTGGATGGCCTCCGCCTTGGCCGCCTCGAAGCCATAAAGTTCCTTGGCCGGGCGCCGGAAACCGGGCGGCGGGCGGCGATAAATCTGGCCGCCGGCGAGGGGCGCTTCATCGATCACCAGCGGACGCAGGCCGTGCTTGACCAGCGCCTCGGCCGCCCGCACCCCGGCCGGGCCGGCGCCGACGACGACTACGCGGGGGGCGTCCATGGCCATTCGGGATTGTGAGTGAAGATCGTCATGCCTTCGACGATATAGGTGGTGCAGGCCCTTGTGCGCTCGCCGCCGTCCATCCACACCCAGCAGTCCTGGCAGGCGCCGATGACGCAAAACCCGGCGCGCGCCCCGTCGCCGAACTCGGACTCGCGCACCCGCCGACCATTTGTGAGCAAGGCGGTCAGCAGCGTATCACCTTCCAGCGCCTCGACCGTGGCGCCGTCCACCGTAATCGTCACCGGCGGGCGCGATTTTTCCTTCAATCTTACGAACTGAGGCATGTTTCGGATGTTTGCCGGGCGGGCTCCGGTGGCGCCAGGGGCATGGGACCTACCATCACGCGGCCTGGGCCTTTTGTGCTTCCAGCCTTCCACGCAGGGCAACGAAATCGGCGAAGACCTGATCAAAGTCGTCGACATGGTAGCCGGCCGCCAATTCGGGGCTGTGGCGCGCCAGTTCGTCACGCAGCGGACCGTGATAAACCACCCGCCCACCCTCTACCGTCAGGCCGTTGACCTCCTCGAAGTGGGTGTTCCAGGCGATGGCGTCTTCGCGGCTGAGCCCGTCGGGCAGGTTTAGTTCCAAGACGCCGTTCTTAATCGTCGCCGGATAGCCGCCGATCAATCCGTAGGGGCCTGTCACGTGACCCAGGTAGTCGCGATGGCCGGCGTAGGCCAGAATGATGGGCATCGCCGTGCAGCCGGAAATGGGGATGGCCGGCCCCTTGGTCAGCTGGACGCGGGTGAAGCGCTCGTAAACGTCGTCAATTTCGTTGCCGTCGATCCACACCCGGGGCGGCGGCGTGCCGGCGCGCAAGGCCGCCGGGCCGCGAAACGGCTTCAAATTCTGGTGATGGGCCAGCACCTTGATCGGCCCGCGCTCGCGGATGCCCAACTCGCCGGCGAAGACCGACGCCAGGATCTCGATATTGCCGCCGCCGCTGACGACGGGAAAGCCCATGGCTTTCAGAACCGCGTTGGTGACGTCGGGATAGCAGCAGTTCATGAAGGTGGCCTTGCTGCCGGCCAGGGCCATCGCCTTGCCCATGCGGGTGCCCAGCAGGGCCTGGATGATGACGGTGGTGGAGAAACTGCCGATCGAGATCAGCCGTCCCCATTCGCTGGCCGTATCGACGACCACCTTGGACGGTTGAACAGAGGCCGCGTGGACGATCACGTCTGGATCCCATTTGGCGATTGTTTCCGCCACCGATTCGGGCGATTCCCAGTTGATGAACGTGGTGTCGAAAAAGGCCGGCCGTTCGGCGATGGCGGCGCGCGCGTTGCCGGCTTGGCGCAGCCATTCCAACTGCCTTCCCTCTTCGACCTCGCGGGCGGCAATGGTGATCTTGATCGGCTTCGGCGCCGTCAGCGCGATGTCGTTGGTGAAGCGCTTGGCGAACATTCCCGTCCCGGTGACCAGAACATCGCATTTCTCGGACATGCTTTCGTTTCCCCCGTTCGATTGAGCGCGGTCCCTCTCGGGTCCCGGCGCAAACCTGAAGCAATGCCCGCCAACCGTCAACCGGGGCCGCCGGCTGGCTCAATCGGGCGAAGCGGCCCGCATGTGAGAAAACGGGGTTGGCCCCGCAACGGCCGCTTGGTAGCCTCGTCGCGGCAATCGAGGGAACAAGGAGCGGACCGGCCATGAGCGGCGCCTTGGCGGACATCCGGGTTTTCGACCTGTCGCGCATCCTTGCCGGACCCACCTGCACGCAGATCATGGGCGACCTGGGCGCCGAGGTGATCAAGGTCGAGCGCCCCGGCGTCGGCGACGATACGCGCAAGTGGGGACCGCCCTACCTCAAGGACAAAGACGGCCAAGACACCGCCGAAAGCGCCTATTACCTGGCCATCAACCGCAACAAGCGCTCGATCACGCTGGACATCACCAAGCCCGAGGGCCAGGAACTGGCGCTCCGCCTAATCGAACAGTGCGACGTCTTGATCGAGAATTTCAAGGTCGGCGACCTGGCCCGCCGCGGCCTCGCCTATGAGCAGATCCGCGAGCGCTTTCCGCGCCTGATCTATTGTTCGATCACCGGCTTCGGGCAGACCGGGCCGTATAAGGACCGACCCGGCTATGACTACATGGCGCAGGCCATGGGCGGCATCATGAGCATCACCGGCGATGCCGACGGCGAGCCGATGAAGGTCGGGGTCGGCATCGCCGACATCATGACCGGCATGTACGCGACATCGGCAATCCTGGCCGCCCTCCACCACCGCACGGCGACCGGCCAGGGACAGTACATCGACATGGCGCTTCTTGATGCCCAAGTCGCGTGGCTGTCGTCGAGCGGCCAGAACTACCTGACCAGCCGCCAGCCCGTGCCGCGCTTCGGCAACGCCCATCCCAATATCGTCCCCTATCAGGTCTTTCCCTCGGCCGACGGCCACGTCGTAATCGCCGCCGGCAACGACGAGCAGTTCCGCCGCCTGTGCGAATTCGCCGGGACACCTGAGCTGGCCGACGACAACCGTTTCGCCACCAACGCGGACCGCATCCGCAACCGCGACACCCTGATCCCCTTCATCGAAGACGCCGTCGCCCGCCATCCGTCGGCCCATTGGCTGGAAGGACTGGAAGCGGTCAAGGTGCCGGCCTGCCCCATCAACACCATCGCCCAAGTCTTCGCCGATGCCCAGGTCCGCCACCGAGGCATGGAGATCGCGCTCCCGCACCCCGACAGCGAGACTCCCACCCCCTTGATTGCCAGCCCGATCAAGATGTCGGACACGCCGCCCGAATACCGCCGCGCGCCGCCGATACTGGGCCAGCACACCGGCGAGGTGCTGAGCGAAATGCTGGGCCTTGGCGCCGACGAGGTGGCGGCACTGAAAAAAGACGGCGTGGTGTGAGAGGGAGAGAACCGTGACCGACCAGGGCTATCACGACATCGTCATCCGGGGCGCCACGGTCATCGACGGCTCGGGGGCGCCGGGTTGCCTCGCCGACGTCGCCGTCTCGGGCGGGCGGATCGCCGACGTGGGCGAGCTTTCCGGCCTTTCGGGCAGCCGCGAGATCGAGGCCACGGGCCTGGTCGTGGCGCCCGGCTTCATCGATTCCCACGCCCACGACGACCGGCTATTGCTTTCCGATCCGACCATGGCGCCCAAGGCGAGCCAGGGCGTAACCACGGTGGTGGCCGGAAACTGCGGCATCTCGCTGGCGCCCCTGCGGGACAAGGGCCCGCCGCCGCCGCCCCTCAACCTGCTCGGCGGCGAGGACTGCTACCGTTTCGGCGCCTTCGCCGACTATCTCGACCATCTCGACGCCAACCCCGCCGCCGTCAACGCCGTCTTACTGGTCGGCCACATGACGCTTCGGGTCGGCGCCATGGACTCGCTCGATCGCGGCGCCAGCGACCGCGAGATCGCGGCCATGCGCGAAAGCCTCGCCGAGGCCCTCGACGCCGGCGCGGCGGGGCTAAGCACGGGCCTCGCCTACGATCCCTCGAGCGCCGCGCCGACCGAAGAAGTCATCGCCTTGGCCGAACTTCTCGGCCCGGCGGGCGGCATCTACGCCACCCACATGCGCAACGAAAGCGACGCCGTCACCGAATCGGTGGAAGAAACCCTCGAGATCGGCCGGCGCGCCGGGGCGCGGGTGGTGATCTCGCACCACAAGGTGATGGGCAGGCGCAACTGGGGCATGACGCGCCACACCCTGGCGCGTATCGATGAGGCGCGCGCCGGGCAACCGGTGGCCCTCGACGTCTACCCCTACGTTGCCTCGTCGACGGTGCTCAACCCGCGCACCGCGGCCAGCGCGACGCGCACCGTGGTGCTGACTTCCGGGGCACGGCCCGACCTCGCCGGCCTCGATCTCGACGAATGCGCCCGCCGCCTTGACTGCACCGAAGAGGAAGCCATCGAGCGCCTGCAACCGGCGGTCGGGCTCTACTTCTCGATGGACGAGGACGACGTCAGACGCGTGCTCGCCTACCCCGGCGCCATGATCGGCTCCGACGGCCTGCCCCATACCGAGATGCCGCACCCACGCCTGTGGGGCACCTTCCCCCGCGTCCTCGGCCACTATTACCGCGAGCTCGGCCTGTTGACCCTGGAAGAGGCGGTGCACCGCATGACCGGCCTCGCGGCCCGCGAATACGGCCTCACCGAGCGCGGCCTGGTGCGCCCGGGCTACCACGCCGACTTGGTCATCTTCGATCCCAAAACCATCGCCGACCGCGCCACCTTCGAAGACCCCATCCAACCCGCCGCCGGCATCGAAACGGTACTGGTCGCCGGCATCCCCGTGTGGGAAGACGGCCAGCCCACCGGCGAGCGACCGGGACGGGTGTTGAGGCGGCAGGAGTTGCGGGCGGGGGACAGCGCCTTATCCCCGAAATGAACCTCAGTATTTCAACCCGATACGATGAGCCTGGCAGTCTCTGCCCATCTCACCCGTGAAAGCCGGAATCCAGGAACACCGTATGAACCTAGTGGATTGACTCCAACGCTTGTTTCCCACGATTGACCTTTTCAATGATCTTGTGGGGATCGGCGGTCCAGAC
>JASLLZ010000110.1 GCA_030746775.1 Rhodospirillales bacterium
GATGAGACCGCCGACATTGGCCGGCTTGTGGTGGACGTAGTCCTCTATAACCGTGCCGAGTGCGAGCGAGGCGTGCCAGAAAAAGGCAACGATCAGCAGGATCATCAAAGTCATGTTGCCGGGCACCGACATCCATGTCTTGAAGGTGGCGTAATCGGCGGCGACGCCGCTCAGAATGGCGGCGACGAACCACAGGCTGAGCGGCACCAGGGCCAGGGCCGTCAGTCTTTCGGTAAACCAGTGATCCGTGCCCTCCTTGGCAGAACCGAGGCCGCGCACGCGGCCCAGCGGACTTCGCATCGTCATCGCCCGATTCCTATCCTGACAGTCCGATGATCCAAGTGAGCGCGGTCAAAACGACCGTGCCGACGATGATCGCCACGCTACTGGCGGTGGTCGCCTCCATCTCAAACCCCCATCCGATATCCCAAAACAGGTGGCGAATACCGTTGCAGAGGTGAAAATAGAGCGCGACCGTAAACCCCAACAGCAACAGATAACCAATCCACGAGGTCAGAAAAGCCTGCGCCGTGGCATAGGCGTCCGGCCCGTAGGCGGCGGCGGCCAGCCAATAGGTAAAGACCAGCAGCCCGACCGCCAGCCCCGAGCCGGTGATACGTTGCAGGATGGACACCGCCATCGTGATCTTGAACTTGTAAACTTGCAGGTGGGGAGAGAGCGGCCGATTGCCAGGGATCATGGCTTGAGCCTCATGCGACGAAAGAATCGGAACGCAAAATCGGATGAGTATTGTTCGTTTAACCGCTTGTCCGGTTGAAGTCAATCGCGCCATGGCCTGAGCGTTGGAAGATAAGGGCGCCCAGGTCCGCCAACCTGAGCCGACTTAGGACAAGCCGTTGATTTACTTACTAATTCTAATTCGGCTGTGCACAGTTATGTGGATATACTGTGGGCTCTTTGTATAAGCATCATTAATTTATACACAGAAAACGTTATGAATTAGAATTTTTTATATTGAACGAAAATCGAAATCTACTCATCATTCTTCGTGCGTGCGAAAGCGCCCAAGCGGCGAATTCTTGCTTCAGGCCAATAAACCCCAGGGTTTTGAGGGATGGGCGAGGGTTCGTTGCCCCGAGGCGGAGACGACACTTTTTCAGTATCGGCGATGCCGAGGGGGCAACCGGGAAGGTCTTGCAGGGCTTCGGCCCTGTACGGCGGAAGCGGTTGTGGGCAAGGCCACCTTGCTCGGGGGCGGTTCTCTGCCCAGGGTACGCCCGTGCGATAGGGTGGCGCGATGCCAAAGGCTGCTTTCAAGCGCGCGGAGCCTGGCCGGCTCCCGGAGGCGCCAGGAGCGCCGCTTCGGCAGCGCGAACCGCGGGGATCCCAGACCCCGCGAACCTGGCGCCTCCTTTTTTTTCAGGCCGAACCATCCACCCCCAAGGCGCGGCGCAGACGGTCCTTGAGAAACGACCCGTCCTTCGGCGGCATGACCAGGGGCAAGGTCTCCAGGGCCACCTTGGCGACGGCGAAGACCGGCCCGGGGGCGGAGCGGACGGCCTCGATAAGGGGTGCCAACGCCGCCTCGTCCGCCGCTTCCAGCACGGCGGAAAAGCCGGCGCCCCGGGCCACCCCGGCAAGGTCGGCCAGAGCCGCCGTCGGGGTCGGCTGTCCGCCGGTCTCGCCAAAGCTTTCGTTGTCCAGCACCAGGACGGCCAGATTCTCCGGCGCCTGGTCGGCGATGGTAACAAGCCCGCCCAGCCCCATCAGCATTTCGCCGTCGCCGGTGACGACGACGACGCGGCGCGCCGGCTGGGCCAAGGCCAGGCCGAGGCCGATCATGGCGGCGCATCCCATGCCCGCCCAAAGCGGAAAGTTCAACGCATCGTCTCCCGCCGCCGCCACGTCCCAGGTCGCCGAGCCGAGGCCGCTGACCACCGCCATCCCGTTCCGCCCGGCCAACAGCCGTTCGACCACGGCGCGGCGCTTTAGTGCCTTTTCCTGGTTCCCGCTCATTTGGCGAAACTCTTGGATCCGATGAGGCGTTGGGACAGCAATACCGCCACCGCGCGCTGACCGTCGAAGGCGAGGCCAACGGCGGCCTCGACGGTGGGCGCCACGTCGGCGGTGGCGTCGGCCCTGAGGACCACCGCATGGATCGCCGTCAATACCGGTTCGACGGCCAGACCCATGGGCATCTGCCAGGGGTTGAACTCGCCCCATTCGCCGCGCATGGCAACCAGCATGAGAAGCGGCAAGCGGCACGATTCGACCATTGCCAAAGCGTTGATGCAGTTGCCGATACCGCTCGACTGCATCAACAACACGCCTTTCTCGCCCCCCAACCAGGCGCCGGTCAGCAGCCCCACCCCCTCTTCTTCCGAGGTCAGGGTGACGACCCTCTTCTCGGGATCGGCCACGCACAGTTCTATGAGCCGTTTGTGCCCGGCATCGGGCACGTGCGCCACCTGGCGCAATTGAAGACGCCCGAGGAGTTGGTAGATCTGTTGCGGCCAGTCGCTGTCTTGACGCGTCATTTTGCGCCCTTCCGTTCGTCGATGGTTTCGGCCATGGCCACCAGGCGCTCGGCCTCGGCGACGTGCAGGACCTCGACCAACCTGCCATCCACCACCACCACGCCCTGGCCTTCATCGGCGGCCGCGCCATGGGCGGCGATGATGCGGCGTGACCAGTCCAGTTCGTCGGCTGTCGGTGCGAAGATCCGGTTGGCGGCATCGATCTGCTTGGGATGGATCAAGGTCTTGCCGTCGAAACCCATCTCGCGGCCGCGCCGGCAGGCTTCCTCCAGTCCGTCGTCGTCGTCGAGATTCATGTGGACGCCGTCGAGGATAGCGATGCCGGCGGCGCGCGCCGCCAGCATGCACAGCCCCAGTGCCGTGACCACCGGAAGCCGGTCGCCGGTGTGGGCCGCATGCAGGTCCTTGACCAAGTCTTCCATGCCCAGGGCGAAGCCGCCCACGCGCCGGCTTGCCGCGGCGATTTCCTCTGCATGCAAGATGCCCGCGGGCGTTTCCATCATGCACCACAACGCCATGGAGGCCGGCGCGCCGGCGCCGTCCATGATGGAGTCGGCCTCGCGCACCGTATCGGCCGCATCGACCTTTGGCAGCACGATGGCATCGGCGCCCGACGACGCCGCGGCGACGATGTCGTCTCTGCCCCAGGCGGTGCCCAGGCCGTTAACCCGGATCAGAACCTCACGTCCGCCGTAACCGCCGTCAATGGCGGCCCGGCATACCCGGTCGCGAGCCTCTTCCTTGGCGTCGGGGGAAACCGAATCTTCAAGATCGAGGATCAGTCCATCGGCCGCCAGGGTCCTGCCCTTGTCCAGCGCGCGGCCGTTGGAGCCGGGCATATAGAGGACGCTGCGACGAGGCCGCGCCGGCGGCGCCATGGCGGTGCTCCGCGATTGAAAAATCAAAATTCGCCAAACCCTACAATCCGAGCGCTATCTGTGGCAAGCTTAGGGTCGCGCCTTCGCGATTAGGAGATTTTGGTTCCTCCATGAACATCCATTTCATCCGATTCTTGATCGCCCGCGCCATTGGCAAGCGCGGCGCCCTCACACCATGCGGCGCCCGCACGGTGGACATTTGGGATATCCGGACATGAGCGGAACCAGTCTCGAGAAGCTCGAATTTCTGGTCATCGAGGATAACCCTTTCATGCGCTCGATCATCAAATCGGTGCTCAGGGCCCTTGGCGCCACTGTGATCAAGGAAGCGAACGACGGCAGCTCCGCCTTGGAAGTGATGAAGCTATCGGTGCCCGACATTATTTTTGTCGACTGGGAAATGCAGCCCATAAACGGGCTGGATTTCGTCAAGATGGTGCGGCGCTCCAAGGAAAGCCCCGATCCCTTCGTTCCCATCATCATGCTGTCCGGTCACTCCGAGCACAATCGGGTATTGGAGGCGCGCGACGCCGGGGTCAATGAATTCGTGGTCAAGCCGATCTCGGCCGAAGCGCTTTACAAGCGCATCCAAGAAGTCATTGAAGTGCCCAGGCCCTTCATCAAGGCCGGGAACTTTGTCGGTCCCGACCGGCGTCGCCACACGTTGCCTTTTCAAGGCGAAGATCGGCGCAAGACCGAGCCCGATAAGAATTCGGACCCCGATGACGGCTAGGCCGCCTTTTGTTTCAGATGTGACTCGATCAGCAACTCGGCGATCTGCACGGTGTTCAACGCCGCGCCTTTGCGCAGGTTGTCGGCCACCACCCATAGGGCCAGCCCGTTTTCGACCGTCGGGTCCTTGCGGATTCGGCTGACGAAGACGGCGTCCTCGCCGGCGCACTCGGCGGGGGTAACGTATCCTTCGTCGGCCCGGTGATCGACGACGGTCACGCCGGGCATCGCTTTCAGGGCGGCACGCGCCTCGGCAACGGAAACGGGGCGGGCGAACTCCAAATGGACTGCCTCGCCGTGGCCGATGAAGGTGGGGACGCGCACACAAGTGGCGGAAATTCGGATATCGGGATCAAGGATTTTCTTGGTCTCCACCACCATCTTCCATTCCTCGCGGGTCGCGCCGTCGTCCATGAAGCTGTCGACGTGGGGGATGACATTAAAGGCGATCTGCTTGGTAAAGGCCTTCTGATGCTTTACCACCGGCTCGTTGACGTAGATGCCCCGGGTCTGGGCGAACAACTCGTCCATGGGCTCCTTGCCGGCGCCCGAGGTTGACTGGTAGGTGGCGACGACGACGCGCTCGATGCCGGCCAGATCGTGGAGCGGCTTGAGTGCCATCACCAATTGGATGGTCGAACAGTTGGGATTGGCGATGATGTTGCGCTTGGCATAGCGCGCCAGGGCGTCGGGGTTGATTTCGGGAACGATCAGGGGGACGTCCGGTTCCATGCGGAAGTGCGAGGTGTTGTCGATGACGACGGCGCCGGCGGCGGCGGCGCGCGGGCTGTGCTCGGCGGAAACCCGCCCGCCCGGCGACGACAGCACGATATCGGTGCCGGTAAAGTCGAATTCGCTCAAATTCCGGACCTTCAACGTCCGGTCCTCGCCGAACGACACCTCGCGTCCGATTGAGCGCTCGGACGCCAGCGCCACCACCTCGTCGGCGGGAAAGGCGCGCTCGTCCAGGATCGACAGCATCTCGCGGCCGACGTTACCGGTGGCGCCAACGACGGCGATCTTGTACCCCATTTTCCGCATCTCCTTGTCCCGGCCCTTTTCAAGGACTCCTTGGCCGTCCTCGGCTAGGCCGCCTGTTCATCCTTGTCGAGGGCGCGGATGATCGATTCCCCCATCACCGAGGTCGAGACCTTGGCCTTGCCGGGCTGCATGATGTCGGCGGTGCGCAGGCCGCCGTCGAGGACTTTCTCGGTCGCCCGTTCAATGAGTTCGGCCTCGCCCGCCATGTCGAGGGAATAGCGCAACGCCATGGCGAAGCTAAGGAGCGCCGCCAACGGGTTGGCCATTCCCATGCCGGCGATATCGGGGGCGCTGCCGTGGACCGGCTCATAGACGGCTGCGCGCCGGCCCGCGCCGTCGGGCGCCCCCAGGCAGGCCGACGGCAACATGCCAAGCGACCCGGTGAGCATGGAGGCCTCGTCCGATAGGATGTCGCCGAAAAGATTGGTGGTGATGATGACGTCGAAGTCGGATGGGTTGCGGATCATCTGCATGGCGCAGTTGTCGACGTACATGTGACTAAGCTCGACGTCGGGGTATTCCGAGTCACCCAGCTTCTGTACTTCCTCGCGCCACAGGATGCTGCTTTCCAGGACGTTGGCCTTGTCGACCGAGCACACCCGCCCCTTGCGGCGGCGCGCCAGATCGAAGCCGACCCGCGCCAGGCGCTGGATCTCGGTCGTCGAGTAGACCTCGGTGTTAACGCCGCGCCGCGATCCGTCGGCCAGTGTCTCGACGCCCCTGGGATCGCCGAAGTAGATGCCGCCGGTAAGCTCGCGCACGATCATGATGTCAAGGCCGGCGACCACCTCGGCGCGCAAGGTGGACGCTTCGGCAAGGGCCTCGAATACCAGCGCCGGGCGCAGGTTGGCGAACAGGCCCAGCTCCTTGCGCAGGCGCAGGAGCCCGGCCTCGGGCCTCTTGTCGAAGGGCGCGTCGTCCCATTGGGGGCCGCCCACCGCGCCCAGAAGCACGGCGTCGGCGGCCTTGGCCTTGGCCAGGGTATCGTCGGTCAGGGGATCGCCATGGGCATCGAAGGCGGCGCCGCCGACCTTGTCTTCCTCGACCTCGAAGATGACGGAACGGCTCTTTTCCAGCCAGTCCATGACGCGGCGCACCTCGCCCATCACCTCGGGTCCGATGCCGTCGCCGGCGAGGATGAGCATTTTCTTGGTCTCGGGCATGGGTCTCCCCCTTGCGTCGGCGCCGGCCAGCCGGTCAAGCATAGAGCCAGGGCTGGGATGTATTCTGGGCTTTTTCGAAGGTGTCGATGCGGTCGGACATTTGCATGGTAAGCCCGATGTCGTCGAGGCCGTTGAGCAGGCAATGCTTGCGGAAGGCCTCGACGTTGAAAGCGATGGTACCGCCGTCGGGATCGGTGATCTCTTGGCTTTCCAGGTCCACCGTCATGGTGGCGTTGGCGCCGCTTTCGGCGGCCTTCAACAGCCGCCCAACGACGTCGGGCGCCAGTTTGATCGGCAAGATGCCGTTCTTGAAGCAATTGTTGAAAAAGATGTCGGCAAAGCCCGGCGCGATGACGCAGCGGATACCGAAATCGAGAAGCGCCCAGGGCGCGTGTTCGCGCGACGAGCCGCAGCCGAAGTTATCGCCGGTGACAAGTAGCCGCGCCTCGCGATAGGCCGGCTTGTTGAGGACGAAGTCGGGCTTCTCGGAACCGTCGTCCGAGTAGCGCAGTTCGTTGAAAAGATGTTTCCCCAGCCCGCTGCGCTCGATGGTCTTGAGAAAGCGCGCCGGAATGATGCGGTCGGTATCGACGTTGTCCATCGCCAGCGGCGCGGCAACGCCCGTGAGGCGGTTAAACTTTTCCATGATGTTCTCTGCTCACATCAGTTTGCGCACGTCGGCGAGGTGTCCCGCGACCGCCGCCGCGGCGGCCATGGCGGGGCTCATCAGGTGGGTCCGACCGCCGGGTCCCTGGCGGCCCTCGAAATTGCGGTTCGACGTCGAGGCGCAGCGCTCGCCGGGCTTGAGCTTGTCGGCGTTCATGGCCAGGCACATGGAACAACCGGCCTCGCGCCATTCGAACCCGGCTTCGGTGAAAATCCGGTCCAGGCCTTCTTCCTCGGCCTGTTCCTTGATCAGGCCGGAACCCGGAACCACCAGGGCGCCGACGCCTTCGGCGACGCGGCGTCCCTTGGCGACGGCCGCCGCGGCGCGCAGGTCCTCGATACGGCCGTTGGTGCACGAACCGATGAACACCATGTCCACCGCCACCTCTTCCAAGGGCGTGCCGGCGGCGAGACCCATGTAGTCGAGCATCCTTTCGATGGCGCGCCGGCGTTCATCGTCCGCCTCCCGGGCCGGGTCGGGCACGCGGCCGGTGACCGCCACGACGTCTTCGGGACTGGTGCCCCAGGTAACCAGGGGAACGATATCGCCGGCCTTGAGCGTGACCTCGTTGTCGTAGCGGGCGCCATCGTCCGACGGCAGGGTCCGCCAATGGGCGGCGGCGCTCTCCCAGACCGCCCCCTTGGGCGCCATGGGGCGGCCCTTGAGGTAGTCGTAGGTCGTCTCGTCGGGCGCCACTAGGCCGGCCCTGGCGCCGGCCTCGATGGTCATGTTGCATATCGTCATGCGGCCTTCCATGGAAAGCGCCCTGACGGCGTCGCCGGCGTATTCGACGACGTGGCCGGTGCCCCCGGCGGTGCCGATCTTCCCGATGACGGCAAGGATCATGTCCTTGGCCGCAACGCCGAATGGAAGTTCGCCGTCGACCGAGATACGCATGTTCCGGGCCGGCTTTTGCAACAGCGTCTGGGTGGCCAGGACGTGCTCGACCTCGGACGTGCCGATGCCGAAGGCGAGCGCCCCGAAGGCGCCGTGGGTGGCGGTGTGGGAATCGCCACAGACGATGGTCGTGCCGGGAAGCGTGAAGCCCTGTTCGGGTCCGATGATATGGACGATGCCCTGGCGCGCGTCGGTTATCGGGATATAGGGCACGCCAAACTGGGCGACGTTGGCCTCCAACGTCGCCACCTGGAGGCGCGATTCCGGGTCTTCGATGGCGCCCGAACGCTCGGTGGTAGGGACGTTGTGATCGGCGACGGCAAGGGTGGCGTCGGGACGGCGCACCTTGCGGCCGGCGTCGCGCAGGCCCTCGAAGGCCTGGGGGCTGGTCACTTCGTGAACCAAGTGGCGGTCGATGTACAACAGACAGGTCCCGTCGTCCTGGACGTCGACGACGTGGCTGTCCCAGATCTTGTCGAAAAGGGTGCTGGGCTTGCTCATCTGTCCTCTCCCGGCGCGGCCCGGGGCGCGGGCCGAAGCATTATCGTTCAGGCCTTGTCCTTGTCGCCGGCCTTTGTCGTGGCGCCCTTTTCCTTGTCGGCCTTTGTCTTGCCTGGCTTTGTCTTGCCGCCCTTGGCCGCCTTCGCGTTTTCCTCGGCGGGGGCCGCCGCCTCGGCGGCTTCGGCGGCCTCGGTCGGCGGCGTATCGGGCGTCACCGGCGCTTCCGCGGGCCGCATCCGGGCCTCGTCGCTCTTTTCGGCGATGCGGGCCGACTTGCCGGACCGGCCGCGCAGGTAATAGAGCTTGGCCCGGCGCACATCGCCGCGGCGCACCACCTCGATACCGGCGATGGCCGTGGAATAAAGCGGGAAGACCCGCTCGACGCCCTCGCCGGCGGACATCTTGCGCACCGTGAACGATGAGTTCAGCCCGGCGTTCTTGCGCGCGATGCACACCCCTTCGAAGGCCTGGACGCGGGCCCGCGATCCTTCGACCACGTTGACGTTGACGCGAAGCGAGTCGCCCGGGCGGAATGAAGGGACGGACCGTTTTTCGGTCAAGGCCTCCATCTGCTCTTTTTCGAGTTCTTCAATGACGTTCATGGCATTCATCCTTCATCTATCGCTTGTTAACCGCCGTCAGGCGTTCTTGTTTCCACGTCCTTCATCGCGCGCCGCCGCATGGCGCGACCACAGATCGGGACGGCGTTCGCGGGTTATTCGTTCGGCCTGCTCGCGGCGCCAGGCGCGAACCCGCTCGTGGTGGCCGGAGACCAGAACCTCGGGCACCGCCCGGCCCCGCCACTCTTGTGGCCGGGTGTAGTGGGGGTACTCCAACAACCCGCCCTCGAAACTTTCATCGGTCAGCGAGGCCTCCTTGCCGACAACGCCGGACAACAGCCGCAGACAGGCGTCGATCAACGCCATCGCAGCCAACTCCCCGCCCGACAACACGAAATCGCCGAGACTGATCTCCTCCGCCTGGCGTTCCTCCAAGACCCGCTCGTCGACGCCTTCGAAACGACCGCACAGCAGCACGACACCGGGGCCCCGGGCCAAATCCTTTACCCGGCTTTGGGTCAAGGGCCGACCGCGCGGGCTGAGGTAGATCACCGGGGCCCGGAAGCCGTCGGCCAAAGCCGCCGCAATGGCGCCGTCCGCCACGTCGGGCCGCATGACCATACCCGGGCCGCCGCCAAAGGGCGCGTCATCGACGGTCTGGTGTTTATTGCCCGCGAAACAACGAATGTCCACAGTTTCCAGGTCCCACACCCCATCGGCCAGGGCGCGCCCGGCGTTCGACATGCCGAGCGATCCGGGAAAGACCTTGGGCATCAGGGTCAAGACCCGGGCCCGCCACGGGGTTGTCTGCTTTCTCACACTCACCGTTCCTCGTCCTCGTCCGTATTCCCGTCGTCGGGATCGTCCAGCAGCCCCGGCGGCGGATCGATGACCACCCGGCCGCCGGCAAAGTCGATCTCCGGCACGGCGGCACGGGTAAAGGGGACCATCACCACGGCACCGTCTTCTTGAGCGATCTCCAACATGTCACCGGCGGAGAAATCGTAGATCGCCCGGATCGTTCCCAGTCGCCCGCCGCCCGCTAAATCGGCCCTGAGACCGATTAAATCAGCGTGGTAGTACTCCTCGTCCCCAGTCTCCGGCAAAGCACTCCGGGGCACATGAAGATAAATTCCCTTCAAGGCGTCGGCGGCGTCGCGGTCTCCCACCCCTTCGACGCGGGCAACGACTTGGCCCTTGGCCATGCCCATCACGCGAAGATCGAAGCTGCGCTCCCCGGTGGCGTCGAACAGCGAGCCATAGGCCCCGATGTCGGCGGGTTCGGCGGTGAAGCTCTTGATCCGCACCTCGCCCCGCAAGCCCTTCGCCGCGCCGATGACGCCCACGCAAACAAGGTTCTCCTTGGTGCCGGTCTTGGGCCGTCGCGTGGTCATGGCGCACCTCGCCGGGGGCCGCTGCCTTAGCTGCCCGGTTTTTCCTCATCCGCGGCTTCGTCGGTGACATCTTCTCCTTTCTTCTCCTCGGCCGGCGCCTCTTCGGCTTTTTCCTCGGCCGGGGCTTCGGCGGCCTTCTCCTCGGCCGGCGCTTCGGCGGCTTTCTCCTCGGCCGGGGCTTCGGCGGCTTTCTCATCGGCCGGGGCTTCGGCGGCTTTTTCCTCGGCCGGCGCTTCGGCGGCCTTCTCCTCGGCCGGCGCTTCGGCGGCTTTCGCCTCGGCCGGCGCTTCGGCGGCCT
>JASLLZ010000111.1 GCA_030746775.1 Rhodospirillales bacterium
TGAAGTGGCGCCGGTTTTTTGGACAGGTTGCGATGAGAGGGTCCTGGGCCTAGGAAAGGCATCTTTTCAAGGAGCAGGACATGACGAGACAACGCAAGAAGCACGGATCGGAATTCAAGGCGAAGGTAGCATTGGCGGCGGTGAAGGGAGATCGGACGGTTGGGGAACTGGCGTCGGATTTTGGAGTTCACCCGAGCCAGATTCACGCCTGGAAGAAGGCCTTGCTTGAGAACGCGGCCTCGGTATTCGAGGCTGGTGGCGGCAATCGTGACAGGGGCCAGGAACGGCAAACGGACGAACTGTACCGCCAGATCGGGGAATTGAAAGTTGAACGGGATTTTTTATCCCGGAAGCTCGGTCGCTGAACCGGGCTGAGCGCAAGGCGATGATCGAGCGCGAGCATTGCGATCTGTCGATTGTCCGGCAGTGTCGGCTGGTGGGGATCAGCCGGGCGTCGTTCTATTACCGACCGCGCCCGGTGAGCGAGGAAAACCTGGCGCTGATGGTCGAAATCGACCGCTGCTACACGGCGCACCCCTTCTACGGGGCACGGCGCATCGCGAAGTGGCTGAACGAACGGGGTTGGAAGGTGGGGCGGCGGCGTGTCGGGCGGTTGATGAACCTGATGGGGCTGGAGGCGATCTATCCCCGGCCCAACACCAGCCGGCCGGCACCGGACCACAAGGTCTACCCGTACCTGCTGCGCGGGCTCCTCATCGATCGGCCGAACCAGGTTTGGGCGACGGACATCACCTACATTCCGATGGCCAAGGGGTTCGTCTACCTGGTGGTGATCATGGACTGGTACAGCCGGCTGGTGCTGTCCTGGCGGGTGTCGAACACGTTGCATGCCGACTTCTGCGTCGAAGCGCTGGAAGAGGCGCTGGCCCGTCACGGCTGCCCGGAGATTTTCAACAGCGATCAGGGCAGTCAGTTCACCAGCGAAGACTTCGTGGAGGTCCTGGAGGCGGCCGGAGTGCTGATCAGCATGGACGGCAAGGGCCGCTACCTGGACAACATCTTCGTGGAGCGGCTGTGGCGGAGCCTCAAGTACGAGGAGGTCTACCTCAAGGCCTACGCCAGCGTCTCCGAGGCCAAGGTCGGGATCGGTGGCTGGCTCTCGTTCTACAACGAGGAGCGCTTCCACCAGGGGCACGACTATCAAACGCCGCGTCAGGTCTTCGGCGGCCAACATGGCCCGTGGAAATGTGGACGATCCGCTGCGCGGAACGGCTCCGCTTCCCCCACTTCCCGGCAAGAGCCGGAAAGCGGGGAAATGCTCGCCTTCGACCACATTCCCACCGGCCCCACCACAACAGAAGGGTTTTACAATGACGTAGATGAAAGTAAGATCGCGCTCACCAACGCCGTGCCCACCATGGCCACGGTCAAGGACGGAAGGCAGCCCGGGACTCTCTCTTAGCAGACCCGCAAAACTGTCCAAACAGGTGAGGCCACCTCAAGGCGCGGTTCCAGGATTTCGATGCGATCGAGGTAGGCTTCGGTGGCGGCCTCCGCCGTCGTGGCGCCGGCGCGCAGGCGTTCGGCGAAGCCGGCGATGCCACCGGGTTCGCAGGGATCGGGGGGGAGCGTGGGTAGACTCATAGGAAGGACGCCATGTCGGCCCTGGGCGGCGGTCCGACGATGTCTTCGATCATGCGGGCGATGGACAGCGCCGCCGAGTCGGCGCCCGCCGGGCACATGACCTGCAGGCCAACCGGAAGCTCGGCGCCCAAGGCGTGGATCGGCGAGGACGTTCCGCAAAGGCCGAAAAGACTGCCCGCCGGGGTGTTGGGCCAGCGGTTGGGGGGCAGGGGCAGCTTGGCCTCGGCCTCGGCGCGGCCGACGACCGGCGGCGGCACCGTGGGCCGGGTCGGCGTCACCCAGCCGTCGAAGCCCGCCATGCGCTCGGCCGCGACGCGGCACAGTTCACGCTGGCGCCACAGAAGTCGAATATAGTCATCCGCCGTCACGTCCAGGCCCTCCGCCGCCCGCGACGCCACCACCGGGTCCATCCGGTCGCGTCCGGCCTCGAACCGATCACGCCCCAGGACGGCGATCAACTCGATCGGCAGAAAGGGTGCGAAGGCGCCCACCACCTCGGCCGCCTCGGGGATTTCCACAGGCACGATCTCGACGCCGGCTCCGGCCAGGGCTTCAAGCGCCGCCGCCGTGCAGCGTTCCACGTCGGCGTCCAGGTTGTCGTAAAACAGCGCCGTCGGCTTGCCGAGGCGCAGCCCGCCGGGCGCCGCCGGGGCCGCCACGGGCCCATCGGTCAGGCCCGAAAAGACAACGGCGCAGTCGGCCGCCGTCTGGGTCAGGGGGCCGATGGTATCGAGGGTCGGGGAAAGGGGGAATACACCGTCGGTGGGCCACAGCCCCTTGGTCGTCTTGAGCCCGAAGACGCCGCAATGGGCGGCCGGCCCGCGCACCGAGCCGGTGGTGTCCGAGCCGATGGCGAAAGCCGAGAGCCCCGCCGCCACGGCCACCGCGGAACCGCTGGACGAGCCCGAGGGTTCGCGCTGGGTCTCGGCGTCCCACGGGTTCCAGGGCGTTCCCCGGACATAATTGATGCCGGTTCCGCCGGCCGCGAACTCGACCGTCTTGACCTTGCCCAGAATGACGCAGCCAGCGCGTCTCAGCGATTTGACGAAGGTGCCCTCGGCGCCGATCAAATCGGCGACATCGACGTCGGAGCCGGCCGTCGCCGGCATGCCGTCAACGGCAAGAATGTCCTTTATGGCGACCGGCACCCCCATCAGGGGGCCGAGATCGGTTCCCGCCGCCAGCAATCCGTCGAGGGCCCGGGCGGTATCGAGGGCGCTTTCGGCCGCGACGTGTTCGAAGACCCCAAGTCGGGGTTCCAAGGCTTCGATACGCGCGAGATAGGCCCGCGTCGCGGCCTCCGCGGTAATCTTGCCGCCCCGCAATCGATCGCCGAATCCGGCAATGCCGCCGTCCATCATGGGATCAGGGGGAAGGTTCGTCATTGCCGGCCCGACTTTCAGAGAAAGGCCGACAGGTCGGGCGGCGGCGGCGTCCCGACGATGTCTTCCAGGGCAAGGGCGATGGAGAGCACGCGGTCTTCTTTCAGCGCCGGGCACATCACCTGGAATCCGACGGGGAGCGTCGAGCCCAGGGCGTTAATCGGCGTCGAAGTGCCGCAGAATCCGAACAGATTGCCCGGCCGCGTGTTCAATCCCGTCTTTGAGGCTTGTTTGATGCCGGCTTCGCTGGTGTCGTAGTCGGTGACCGGCAGGGGGACGGTGCTCCGCGTCGGGGTGATCCAGCCGTCGAAACCTTCCATCCGCTGGTCCATGATCCGGCACAGCTCGCGGTGGCGCCACAAAAGCCGGATATAGGTCTCCGCCGTCGTCTCGAGGCCCAGCGCGGCGCGCCCGGCGACCACCGGGTCCATCTTGTCGCGATCGGCGAGGAAGCGCTCGCGCCCCAAAACGGCGATCAGTTCGCAGGCGCTCAAGGGTGCGAAGAGGGTCGAAAGTTCCGCCACCTCGGGCACGTCGACATCGACGATCTCGGCGCCTGCTTCGGACAGCGCCGCGACCATCGCCGAAGAGCACCGTTCCACGTCTTCATCCAGGTTATCGAAGAAGTTGGGCCTGGGCTTGCCCAGGCGCAGACCCTGGCAAGACCCCGGCGCGACAGTGGCTTGGCCGCTCAGCGCCGCGAAGACGATCGCCCCATCGGCGGCCGAGCGGGTCAACGGCCCGATGGTATCGAGGGTCCGCGACAGGGGAAATACGCCGTCGGTAGGCCACAGTCCGACCGTCGTCTTGAGCCCGAAGACGCCGCAGAAGGCCGCCGGGCCGCGCACCGAGCCGCCGGTGTCCGACCCGATGGCAAAGGCGGCGAGACCGGCCGCGACGGCCACCGCCGAACCGCTCGACGAGCCGCCGGGCGCGCGGTGCAGTGATGCATCCCAAGGGTTCCAGGGCGTGCCGCGGACAAAGTTGGTGCCGGCGCCGCCAAGCGCGAATTCGACCGTCTTGGTTTTGCCCAGGATCACGCAGCCGGCTTTTTTCAGGGACTTCACGAAGGTGCCCTCGGGGCCGATGGTATCGGCCACGTCGACGTTTGAGCCGGCGGTCGTCGGCATGCCATCGACGGCGAAGAGGTCCTTGACCGCCACCGGCACCCCCATCAGGGGGCCAAGGTCGGTGCCTGCCGCCAACGCCTTGTCGATTGAGCCGGCCGCGCTTCGCGCCTGGTCGGCGGCCACGTATTCGAAGGCGCCAAGCCGGGGTTCCAGAACCTCGATGCGCTTGAGGTAGGCTTCGGCGGTTGCCTCGGCGGTCGTTTCGCCGCGCCGCAGCCGCTCTGCGTAACCGGCGATGCCGTCGGCCGCCAAGGGATCGGGTGCAAGCCCCGCCATTTCGATGATCCTCCCGCTGAACGCTTGCCCAGCCAACCTATACCGTTGCTTGCTGCCCCGTCGAGCCTTTGGCTTCCAACTGCTTCAAGCGGCTTTCCATGACGCGGGTGATGGTTTCCTCCAGGTCGGGATGATCGCGCAGCAGGCGGCGAAAATCATAGCGGTCGAGATAGAGCAGCCGGCATTCCGTAACCGTGGTGACGGTGGCCGTGCGCTCGCACTCCTTCAACAGCGCGATCTCGCCGAAGAAGTCGCCGTCGTCGAGGGTCCGGACCTCGGGATGGAGGTCCACCTCGACCTCGCCCGATACGATGAAGTACATGGAATCCGCCGGTTCGCCGTGGCGCACGATGACGTGGCGCGGCGGCACCATGGTGGGTCGCAGAAGATGGGCGATCTCGGCGATGCGAAGGGCGTCCAGGCCGGCGAAGATCGGCACCCCGGCGACCAGTTTCCAGGAAACGACGAATTCGCGCTTGCGAATCTCGTCGGCGAAACCGGTCGCCAGGATGCCGGCGGGCAGGGCGAACATGCCGACGCCGAGAACCATGATGAAGGCGCCGAAAATTCTGCCCCCCGACGTGACCGGGGTGACGTCGCCGTAGCCCACCGTGGTCAGCGTCGCCAATCCCCACCACATGGCGTGGGGGATGCTGGCGAAGGTTTCGGGCTGTGTATCGTGCTCGAACAGATAAACGATCGACGAGGCAAAGATGAGCACGATCAGCATGATCATCAGCGCCGCGCCGAGGGGGCGGCGCTGGCCGTAGACAACGATGCCAAGGGTTTCCAGGGCGGAGGAATAACGGGTCAGCTTGAACAGCCTGAGCAGGCGGAAGACGCGCATGAAGCGCAGATCGACGGAGACCACAAAAGCCAGATAGAAGGGCAGGATGGCGATCAGGTCGATCAACGCCATGGGGGTCGACATTTGGCGCAATCGGCCGAACAGGGGATGGCCGTATCCGGGCTCGGGGTTTTCCGTGCAGACCCAGACGCGGGCCAGGTATTCGACGGTGAACACCGCCACCGAGAAAAGCTCGAAGGTCCAGAAGAAATCAGGCACCGCCGCCGCCAGACTCTCAACCGATTCCAAGATGACGGCGATCATGTTGGTGACGATCAACACGATCATGAAACGGTCGAACCAGCGGCCAAGCCAGTTACCCCCAGCAGACGATTCGAGGATATTGTACAGGCGCCTTTTCAGGCTCGGCACCGCCTGTGCCGTATCGTTCGGCTCAGGCTGGTTCATGGCTCAAAGCCTGGTCCAGGTCGTCGATGAGGTCGTCGGCGCTTTCCAATCCGATGGATAGGCGGATGGTGTCGGGACCGGCGCCGGCGGCGACCTGCTGGTCCTCGTCGAGCTGGCGGTGGGTGGTCGAAGCGGGGTGGATGATGAGAGAGCGCGTATCCCCGAGATTGGTTAAATGGGAAAACAGATTGACCGATTCCACGACCCTTACCCCCGCTTCGAAGCCGCCCTTGACGCCAAAGGTGAACACCGAGCCCGCCCCCTTGGCAAGGTATTTCCGGGCCAGGGCGCGATAGGGGCTCGATTCCAGGCCGGCATAGGACACCCAGGCCACGGCCGAATGGCCTTCCAGGAAACGGGCGACGGCGGTGGCATTGGCGACGTGGCGTTCCATGCGCACCGGCAGGGTTTCGATGCCGGTGATGGTGAGAAAGGCGTTCATCGGCGCCATCGCCGGCCCGAAGTCGCGCAGCGCCACCGAGCGCGCCTTCATGGTGAAGCCGAAATCGCCGAAGGTCTCATGGAAGGTGAGGCCGTGATAGGCCGGATCGGGCTCGGTCAGGGACGGGAATTTGTCGTTCTGGGCCCAATCGAAGCGCCCCGATTCGACCACCGCCCCGCCCATGGAAGTGCCGTGGCCCGAGAGGAACTTGGTCGTCGAATGAATGACCAGATCGGCGCCCCATTCGATGGGCCGGCACAGATAAGGCGATGCCATGGTGTTGTCGACGATCAGCGGGATGCCGGCTTCATGGGCGATCTCGGCCACCGGTTCCATATCGACGACGATGCCGCCCGGATTGGCCAGGCCTTCCAAGAAGATGGCCTTGCACTTGGGCGTCAGGGCGCGGCGGAAGTTTTCGGAATCAACCGGATCGACGAAATGGCAGGTCCAGCCCAGGCGCTTGAAGCTGATGCCGAACTGGGTTACCGAGCCGCCGTAGAGCTTGTTGGACGCGACGAACTCGTCGCCCGGCTCCAGAAGCGTGGCAAAGGTCAGGAACTGCGCCGCGTGGCCGGTGGCGGCGCAGACAGCGGCGCGCCCGCCCTCCAAATTGGCAATGCGTTCCTCGAGGACCGCCACGGTCGGATTGGCAATGCGCGAATAGATGAAACCGAAGGTCTGCAGGTTGAACAGATCGGCGGCGTGCTCGACGTCTTCGAAGACATAGGACGTGGTCTGATAAATGGGCGTGTTGCGGGACCCGGTCACCGCATCGGGGCGGCTGCCGGCGTGGATGGCGCGGGTCTCGAAGCCGGGGCCGCGCCTCTTGTCCTTGCCGGTCATGGCTGCATCGCCGGACGTTTGGCCGAAACGATGCCGGTGTTGACGCCGCACCAGCTCAGCTCGCCGAACAGGCGTCCGTATTCGATCTTGGGACAGCGGTCCATCACCGCCGTCAGGCCGGCGGCTTCGGCGCGCCCGGCGGCCGCGTCGTCACGCACGCCAAGCTGCATCCACACCACGGTTATGCCTTTTTCCGGCGCCACGGCAATGGCCTCGTCGACGATGGCGCCGGCCGCGTCCGAGGCGCGGAAGATGTCCACCATGTCGAGCGGTCCGGGAACGTCGCCGAGGCTGGCATAGACGTGTTGACCCAGGATTTCCCGGCCCGCCGCCGCCGGGTTGACCGGAATGACGCGGTAGCCCTTGCCGATCAGATATTTCATGACGAAGTTGCTGGGCCGGACCCAGTTGGGGCTGGCGCCGACCATGGCGATGGTCCGCACCCGGCCCAGGATGGCGCGCAGGTGAGCGTCGGCGTACCGCGGGGGGCTTGCGGCGCGGCCGTTCACCGTCCTTCCCATGTCGGTTGGCGTTTTTCCAAGAAGGCGTCGATGCCTTCGGCGGCGTCGCGGGCTTCCATGTTGCGGGTCATGACCTCGCTGGCATAGGCGTAGGCGGCGTCGAGATCGAGATCGATCTGGCGATAGAAGGCCTCCTTGCCGGTGGCGACGGTGAGCGGCGACTTGGCCGCAATGGCCGCCGCCAGGTCCCACGCCGCCGAATCCAGATCGTCCGCCGCCACGACCCGGTTGACGAGGCCAAGACCGAGCGCCTCGGCGGCGTCGATGGCGCTGCCGGTGAGCAGCATCTCCATCGCCGCCTTGCGCCCGACGGCGCGGCTCAGCGCCACCATGGGCGTCGAACAGAACAGCCCGATATTGACGCCCGGCGTGGCGAAACGGGCGCCTTCCGCCGCCACCGCCAGGTCGCAGGTGGCGACAAGCTGACAGCCGGCGGCGGTGGCGGTGGCGTGGACCTTGGCGATCACCGGGCGCGGCAGGCGCGTGATCGCCATCATCAGGCGGCTGCATTGGGTGAACAGGGCCTCATAGTGCTGGCGCCCCGGGTTGGCGCGCATTTCCTTGAGGTCATGGCCGGCGCAAAAGGCGGGCCCGTTGGCGGCAAGGATGACGACCTTGACGTCCACGTCCTTGGCGATGGCACCAAAGGCGTCTTCCAGTTCCGACATCAGGGCCGCCGAAAGGGCGTTGCGCGCCGCCGGACGGTTGAGCGTCAGGGTCGCAACCCCGTCCCGGTCATGGCGCAGAACAATGGGCTCGGTGGTCTCGGGCGTGGCGATCAATATGATTTCCTCAAAACTCGGGTAGACATTCGCTCGATGTTGGTTTGCCGCGCATTGGAACGCAAGGAATATTGCACGAATCGCGGATGGCTGGTGGGACGAAAATTAGGCGATGCATTCTCGGTAAGGGATTATGGTAATATGATACCGTATTCCTAACCACCCAATTAACAACGCTTTTATCCGTTGACAGCCAACAATCTTATGGCATACTCCGCGCCCTGTGAGCGGCTGTGGCGCCGCTTTCTTTTGTTTCGCGATGGACCCATGAAAACCTATTCCGCCAAGCCCAAGGATGTCGAGAAGAAGTGGTTCGTGGTCGATGCCGACGGCCTTGTCCTGGGGCGCATGGCCAGCATCATCGCCCTTCGCCTGCGCGGCAAGCACAAGCCCATGTACACGCCCCATATCGACTGTGGCGACAACATCATCGTCGTCAACGCCGAAAAGGTGCGCCTCACCGGGCGCAAGGTGACGGACCGCGTCTACCGGTGGCACACCGGCTATCCGGGCGGCATCAAGAAGCGCAGCGTCGAACAGGTCCTCGAGGGCAAGCATCCCGAACGCGTCGTGATCAAGGCGGTGGAGCGGATGATCAGCCGCAATCCCCTGGGCCGCCAGCAGATGCGCAAGCTGCATGTCTACGCCGGGCCAGACCACCCCCACGCGGCGCAGACGCCCGAGGTTCTGGACGTCGCCCGGATGAACCCGAAAAACAAGCGAGGGGCCTGAGAGCATGGCCGAGGAAACACGCACGCTTGAGGATCTGAAAGACCTGAAGGATGTGGCCGAAACCATGGCGCCGGTCGAGGAAATAGCGACCCTGGCCGAGCCCAAGATCGACCCCCAGGGGCGGTCCTACGCCACCGGCAAGCGAAAGAACGCCATCGCCCGGGTGTGGATCAAGCCGGGCCTGGGCAAGGTCACGGTCAACGGGCGCGAGCAGGAAACCTACTTCGCCCGCCCCGTCCTGCGCATGATCCTCAATCAACCCTTCGTCGCCGCCGGGCGCGAGAACCAATACGACGTCACCTGCACGGTCACCGGCGGCGGTCTCTCGGGACAGGCCGGCGCGGTGCGCCACGGCATCTCGAAGGCGCTGACGCTCTACGAGCCGACGCTTAGGTCGGTGCTCAAGAAAGGCGGCTTCCTGACCCGCGACGCGCGAGTCGTCGAGCGCAAGAAATACGGCCGGGCAAAGGCGCGACGAAGCTTCCAGTTCTCGAAGCGCTAACACCGCACGGACACGTGTTCTCGAAGGGAGGGCGTTCCGGGGCGGAGCGCCCTTTCTCTTTTTGGGTACTTGAACGGGTAAAGAGTTATGACACCAACCATCTTCATCGACGGCGAGGCCGGCACCACGGGCCTGCAGATCCGCGAGCGGCTGGCGGGTCGGCGCGACGTGACACTGCTCAGCCTCGATAATTCCCGGCGCAAGGACCCGGCGGCCCGGGCCGAGATGCTCAACCGGGCCGATATTTCCATTCTGTGCCTGCCCGACGAGGCATCGCGCCAGGCCGTCGCCATGGTCGACAACCCCGATGCCCGCCTGATCGACGCCTCCATCGCCTACCGCACCGATAGCGACTGGGTCTATGGCATGGCCGAATACGGGCCCGACCAGGCGCAACGTATCGCCGCCGCAAAACGGGTGACCAATCCCGGCTGCTATGCCTGCTCCGCCGTCGCCATGGTGCGCCCGCTGGTCATGGCCGGTATCGTGCCGGCGGATTTCCCCGTTACCCTCAACGCGGTATCCGGATATTCCGGCGGCGGGCGGAAGTTGATCGAGACCTTCGAGGATGTCGCCTCGCCTAAATATACAAAGAGCACGTTCTATCTCTACGCCCTCGGCCTCGAACACAAGCACACCGAGGAGATCAGGGTCCACGGCGGGCTCGACAGACGGCCGCTGTTCGTACCCAGCGTCGGACGCTTTGCCCAGGGCATGATCGTCTCCCTGCCCCTGCAGCTCTGGGCGCTGCCCGGCGCGCCGGGGGCGGCCGATGTCCATGGGGCGCTGGCCGACCATTACGCGCCCGCCTCCATGGTCACGCTCGCCGCCCTCGCCGAGACCGCCGCCATGGATACGCTCGACCCCGAGGCACTCAACGGCAGCGACGAGATGCGCCTGCATGTGTTCGCCAACCAGGATCACGGCCAGGTGGTGGTCGCGGCGCTTCTCGACAACCTGGGCAAGGGCGCCTCGGGCCAGGCGGTGCAGAACATGAACCTGATGTGCGGCTTCGAGCAGACCACGGGGCTCAAACGTTAGGCTCCAGACTCAATTAATCCACCATATGACGATTGCGGCGATGAGGACAGCAGAGAGGAAGTTTCGTGCGAGC
>JASLLZ010000112.1 GCA_030746775.1 Rhodospirillales bacterium
CCCCATGATTGTCAACGGATAGCCCTTCTCCAGGATGTTCTTGGCGGCGCCGTGCCCCATCAGGCCGACGCCGATATAGCCGATGCGTTGGTGGCCGATAGTCATCGCTTCCTCCCTTTTCATGTTTACGTTCGCAGCCGCGCTAAGCCATCGCGGTAGGCCGCCTGTATCAGGGCAATATCGGTGCCGTAACCGATGGCCCGAAATCCCTTGGCCATCATGGACCGTACCAGATCGAGATCGGCGTCCATGAAACCCGCCGCCTTGCTGTGTTTCCGGCAGGCGCCCACCAGCCGCTCCACGGCGTCCGTGAAGCGTGGATCGTCGAACCGCCCGGGGATTCCCAGGGAATCGGTCAGGTCATAGTGCCCGAGCCAACCCACGTCGATGCCGGGCACGGCGAGGATGTCGTCGGCGTTGGCGATGCCGGTCTCGGATTCGATCAGCGCGATGACGAGGGTGCGCTCATTGGCCTGGCGCAGGGAGTCCGCCACGTCCACCGTGTTATAGTCGTCGTGGGCGACACCGAAGGCCAGTCCCCGCCGTCCCTCGGGCCGGTAGCGGCACGCGTCGGCGATTCGACGCGCCTCTTCCGGCGTTTCCACGAGGGGTACCATGATTCCCATGGCACCGGCGTCAAGAACGGTGGCGATGAGGTGATAGTTGCTTGCGGGCACCCTTACCATGGGGACAATGTCGACGCCGCGGGCATAAGCCATCTGTTGCTTGACGGTCTCGATGCCGGAGCCGCTGTGCTCGGTGTCAATGATTACGTACTCGGCCCCGGCGGCAGACATGATCTGTGGTAGGCCGGGGGTGAAGAATTCGAAAGCCATGACTCCGAAAACTGTCTCGCCCGCCAAAAGCCGCTCGCGCACCGGGTTGGATCGCATAGTCGCCCCTTCCCTTGGCCTTACCCGCCGAGCCCGTCGACCACCGCACGCGGCACGTTGACCGACGCGGCAGCAGCGCGCACCTGCTCAAGAGTATTGGCGTCGATGGGAATTCCGCGGTCGAGCCGGTCGGCCTTTGTCTGTCGTTCCGCGTCGCCGGGCAGCAGCACCGCACCGCCAGGCTCCGCCGGCGGCGATCCCGTGACCCAACGGGCCAGCCGGCTCACGTCCTCGGCGTAGGCGTCGGCGGAAGAGAAGCAGCCGGGCTCCAACAAGATGGTCAGCATGTTGTTGACCAGCCAGCCGGCGGTCGGGTTGTCCGGATGGCTGCTGAAGCCGCCGGTCAAAGATCCCGCCAAGACTTCGCACAGGAACGACAGGCCCGATCCCTTGTGGCCGCCGAAGGGCAAGATGGCGCCGGGCGGATCGCCATAAAACCGCTCCGCGTCGCGGGTCGGCGTCCCGTGGCCGTCGAGAACGCTGCCTTCAGGCAACCATTGTCCCTTGTTTCGTGCTACCTGGATCTTTCCCTCGGCAATTGTCGAAGTGGCAATGTCCAGGATGACCGGCGTCCGTCCCGGTATCGGTACTCCGGCGGCGATAGGATTGGCCGACAGGCGACGGTCCGAACCGCCGAACGGAGCCACCAGGATTCCTAGACCGCTGGTATTGACGAAGTGGATGGACACAAGTCCGGCCTCCGCCGCCATTTCGGCCCAAGCACCGATTCGGCCCAGATGCCCGCAGTCGCGAATGCCCAACACCGCGAGGCCCGTCTCGAAGACCCGGTTGATCCCCAGTTCCATGGCCTCGCGGGCGATGACCTGGCCGAACCCGCCCTCGCCCTCGACGCAAATCATGGCGCCGCCGTCGTGGACGACACGGGCGTGACGGTTGGCCTTGACCGTCCCGGTCCTCAGCCAGTCCGTGTAATTCGCCGTTCGGATGGCGCCATGAGAGTCGTGGCCGACCAGGTTGGCCTCGACCAGATGACCGGCGACAATTTCCGCCTCCCCGGGCGCCGATCCGGCGTGGATGAAGGTGGACTCGATCACGGTCCGAAGGTCACGGTAATCGACGCGCATGGCTGCTTTCCCACGCACCTTCAAGAACCGCTGTAAGGCATCAGGGGCACGGTCGGTGCGCCGGAGTAGTTCACGTAAACGGTTTTCTTGCGCAGGTAAATTTCCAGTCCGTGAAGTCCGTCGTCGCCGCCGACACCGCTTTCCCGGTAACCGACGTGAAACCCTTGCAGGCTTTCCGGCCCCACCCGGTTGACATAGACCTCGCCGAAGTTGATGTCGGTGACCGCTTTCATGATCCGCCCAAAGTCGTTGGTGAATAGATAGGCCGACAGGCCGAAGCGGCTAGCATTGGTGATGTCGACGGCTTGTTCGAAGGTCTTGAAGGGGATGACGGGGACCACCGGGCCGAAAATCTCCTTTTGCATGATGTCCATCTCGGGGTCGATTCCGGTAAGCACTGTCGGGGTCATCCAGTAGCCCTTCGGCGTCGGCGGATTGGCGGGCCGGCCGCCACGCAACACGGGTGTCGCGCCGTCGCGTATGGCTCCGTCGACTAACGCCTCGACCTTTTCCAACTCTTCGCGGCTAACTTTGGGGCCGATGTCGGTTTCCCGGCGCAGTGGATCGCCGACGCGGAGACCCTTCGACAATTCCACGAAGCGGTCGACGAAGGCATCGAAGACGTCCTCTTGTACCAGGGTGCGCTCGTTGCAGATGCACACCTGCCCGCAGTTCATGAAGCGCGACGTGACGGCGCTCCGGACCGCCAGGTCGAGATCGGCGTCCGCCATAACAATGAAAGGCGCCTTGCCCCCCAACTCCAGGGACACTTGGGTCAGGTGCCGGGAAGCAACCTCCATGATTCGTTTGCCCGTCGGCACACTGCCGGTCATGGAGACGAGGTCCACGTCCTGAGACCGGGTAATGGCCTCGCCGACGGTCTCGCCCCGGCCGGTGACGACGTTCACCACACCCGGGGGAACGCCGGCCTCGTCAAACAGGCGCGCCATGAAAAGGGCGCTGAGCGGTGTCATCTCGTGGGGCTTCAGCACGATGGTGTCGCCGGCGATCATCGCCGGGGCCACCTTGCGGCTGACCAGGGCGGCAGGGTAGTTCCAGGGAATGATGCCGGCGACGACGCCGATCGGCACCCGCTGCACCCAGATCTGCTCTTGGGCGAAGTCCGACGGCAGGATCTCGCCCTGGATGCGCCGGGCGAACTCCGCGTAGTAGTCGAAGAACTCGGCGGCCCCACCCACCTCTCCCTCGGCCTCGAGGATCGGCTTGCCCTGTTCGCGCACCACGATTTTAGCCAAGGCGTCGCCGTCGCGGCGAACCAGTTGAGCAATTCGGCGCATGATGGCGGCGCGTTCCAGAGGCGCGCGTCCGCCCCAGTCCGGCTGGGCGCGACGCGCCGCGGCGATGGCCTCGCCCACCTGTTCGGACGTCGCCTCAGGAACTTCCGCGAAGGGTTCGCCCGTGGCGGGGTTGCCCACCGGTTGCTTTTCCCCGCCGGCGCCATCGTGCCAACGACCGTTGATGTACATCCGGTTGTCGCCGACAGACTCGCTCATGAAACTCCCTCCCTGTATTGCTGAGACGCCTTGCTCCACCGCGATCGGGCGAGGCGAGCGGCAAATTCGATGGCCTCGATCATACTCTGGGCGTTGGCGACGCCCTTGCCGGCGATATCGAAGGCAGTACCGTGGTCCACCGACGTCCGGATGATCGGCAGCCCCAAAGTGACGTTGATGCCGCCGAGCCCGGTCCAGATTCCGGTCTCGGCATCGATGGTGAAACCGAGGAGCTTGACGGGGATGTGGCCCTGATCGTGAAACATGGCGACGACGGCGTCGAACTGACCCGCCGCCGCCTTGACAAATACGGTGTCGCCGGGAAGCGGACCCGTCACCTCTTCCCCGGCGGCGCGGAATTCGGCGATGGCCGGTTCAAGGACGGCCTTGTCCTCGTCGCCAAGAAGTCCTGATTCGCCGGCGTGGGGGTTCAATCCGCACACCGCCACCCGCGGCGTTTCGATGCCCAGCTCATGCATGGCACCGAGGGTCAATTGGATCACCCGCCGCACGCGAGGCGGAGTAATCCGCTTGGAAACCTGGGAAAGGGGAATGTGGGTTGAAACGTGTGTGACCCGCAACTTGTCGTGGACCAGCATCATGCAGCCGTCGGGGCTGCCCGTAAGCTCGGCAAGCATGTCCGTATGCCCGACATATTGGAAGCCCGCCGCGTTCAGGGCCTCCTTGTTGATCGGGGCGGTGACGATGGCGTCGATGTCGCCGGTCATCGCCATGTCCACCGCCCGCTCGATGGCGCGATAGGCGAGGCGCCCGGCCTCGGTGCTCATCTTGCCGGGGATGATATCCTGATCCGTCTCGGCGGCGGCGACGAGGGGGACCTTCGGCCAGACCGCCGCGACCTCGTCGCTCACCAGCGCGATGTCCGTGCCCAATTGGCGGGCGGTCCGCCGAATGCAGGCCGGGGTTCCGATGACGACCAAGCTGTATCCGTTCGCCGCCATGTTCGGCCCCAGGGATTCCAGCGCCTTGAGGACGATTTCCGGTCCGACTCCACTGGGATCACCCATGGTCAGCCCGATGCGCCGGTTAGGGGCCGCCATGGAAATTCTCCCGAAACCGGTCGATGGCATCACACAGCATGTCCCGGTCGCCGAAGGCGCCTGACTTGGTGATCAGGGCCACGTTCTTCCAGGCGCCGTCCCGAAACCGGGACACCGGAACGCCCGGATAAAGGTCGCCGACAACGGACAGGGAAGTCGCCCCTGCTGCGCGACAGAGACGATGCAGGGTCTCGCCGCCCGAGACGAGTACCGATCCCGGCCTGGGCAGGCAAGGCAGGAGTTGGCCCAGGACGCGGGATATGGTTCGGCCCGCGATGGTACGCGGCGTTCGGGCAGCAAATTCGAACACCAGGGCCGCGGCACGGCTGTGCGATAGGCGCTCCACTAGTTTTGACGCCACGAGCCGGCCCTCCTCCCTTCCGTGATCGCGAACGGATACGACACATTCCCGGTTTCGTCGCTTTAGGACGGCCACCTGGCACAGCGAATTGGGCGCATCGCTGCCGATAACCAGGAACAAGGGTGACCGCGGTTTCACTCCGGTCGCCTCCCCGCCTGATCTCATGAGGGCCATGGCGAGGCCGGCCGAGCCGCACCAGAGAACGGGTGGCTCGAGCAAGGCCTCCCGGCCGACGATGGCGGCGAGGTCGTCGTCACTCTCGGCGTCGCAAATAAACAGGCCTCGGCCTTCCAGGCGATCTGGGTGCGGCACCAGGCAAGGTCCGGCACCCCACTCCCTTAAGGCGGTGGCGAGATCGCAAGTTACCGCTCGCCATTTCTTCTTCGGAGAGTCGCGGTAGTACTGACGCCCGCCCCGAGTGATCCTTTGCTGGGCGGCGAATGCCGGCGCGACGATGGCAGAACGGAAGCCGCCCCTGGCGAAGCACGTCGCGATCTCGGCAGCCGAATTGCCTCGCAAAAGGGAATCCACCTTTTTGAAGCACAGTTCGCCGCTACCAAACATCCGGCTCGCCCGCGACACGCGATTGACCGCCGTTTCCTCTTCGCTCTCACGGGTTTCCGTATCGAAAGCATAACTGCCCGAAATCGGTAGAGATCCTGTGCCTTCCCAAAATACGCGAACCGCTCGCCGGCGGTGTGCGAATTGGCTCGCGGCATCAAGCGCGCCGGTCAGGTCGTCGGCCATGATTCGGGCGACGGTCACCGACTTCCGCCAATGCGCGCGAGAGCGACCGGTACGCCCAGCCCCTTCAGCTCGCGCACAGCTTCGGCGGGGATCCCGTCGTCGGATATTACCTGGTCCACCTCGGTGACTTCGCAGACCCGCGTAAAGGCCGGCACCTCGAACTTGGACGAATCGACCAGCAGGATCGTTCGCCGGGCTGCCGCGATCATGCACCGCTTCATCGCCGCTACTTCGGTCGACGTCTCGCTGAGCCGGAATCCGGCAAGCGAGTGAATGCCCATCAACGCGAGATCCACGTTAATCCCCTCCAGGAAGCCAAGGCCTGGATCGCCCGTCAGGGTAAACGAACGGGGTCGCAGCGTCCCGCCCAGCATTACTAGTCGGACGTGGGTGGATTTTGCGAAGTGGGTTCCGATCTCCAGGTCGTTGGTGACCGCGGTAATCTCCAGTTCCCGCTCGCCGACCCATTTGGCGGCCTCCAGCACGGTGGAACTCGAATCGAAGATCACGCTCTGGCCGTTTTCGACCATGGAGGCCGCCATCGCGCCGATGGCGACCTTCGCGCCATGAGCGACGATGGAACCGATCTCCCGGTCCGGTTCGAAGGTGGTTCGCGGCAGGGTCTTGACGGTGGCGCCGCCGTGGCTTCGTTCCAGGTAGCCTTGGGCGGTCAGGAAATGGAGGTCCCGCCGCACGGTCGATGGCGACGCGCCGAGCCTCTCGGCCAAGTGTTCGATCGACGCCCCGCCCAGGCTGCGGACGACATCGAGGATTCGCCCTCGTCGCTGCGCCGGAATCATCACTGCGCACCCGTTTCCCTGACCCACGACGATACCACGATTGGACCGACGTTGCCCCCCGCCAATATTTCAAGACTGAGCGCATTTTGTCAATATCCACCTTCCCGACATCGTTCGAGCCCACTTTGCCGCCGTTCTCCAAGCAGGATCGTATTTCGATTGCAACCCTGCTATTGGATGGCATCCGGCACTATCCATTGGAAACAAGTAGGAAATTCTGAACTCCACAGACGCTTCGGCTGAAAATGGGGCGATATTTTAAGCGATGAACCATTGGACTTAGTCTTTTAACGGCTTGTCAAAACCTTCCAAATATGCCAGCCTCTCGTCATAATAGTGTTTGCCGGGTCGTTGCAATGACAGTCATGGGTGAGATCCCATGGTCACATCGACATCGGTTGCGGCGCCCGTCACATTGAGACAGAGGAGGAGACAATGAGGACACGTCGGAATCTCTTGACGACCACCGCTATCATCGGGGGGCTTTTGATGGTCGGCGGCATGTCGGCCGCGCTCGCCCAAGCACCCAAATTCGGCGAAAAGAGTTTCGTCCGGATCGGCACCGCCGGTTCGGGCGGCAACACCTACCGCGTGGGTGCCGGGCTAGCCGCCTTATTCAACGAGAAGCTGACGGATATCAAGTTGCAGGCGTCGGTGCAGGCGACCGGCGGCAGCACCCACAACATGGAACTGCTGGCCAACAAGGAAGTAGAGATCGCCACCGCCGGCGGCTCGACGGCCGCCGCGGCCTACAATAACCTGCGCCAGTATGCCGACAAACCCAAGGGCCGCTACAAGGGGGTGCAGTTCGTCAGCAGTATCTATCCCAACCCCCAGTGGTTCGTCGCAATGAAGTGGGCGCCCGAGATCAAGAGCCTGCGCGACCTCAAGGGCAAGCGGGTAGCCGTCGGTTTCATCGGCAGCCAGGGCGAGTCCGTTTGGAGGCGGATAAGCAAGATCATCGGGTTCGCCCGAGACGACATCAAGCCCGAGTACACGGCCCACCAATCGGCCATCGACCAGGTGCGCAACCGGCAGATCGACGCCTACCTTGTCCCCGACGCGGCGGGATCGGCGACGATCGTCCAAATGATGGAAACCGGATTCGGCCGCATCGTCGACATGGACGCCGACGTGATCAAGGCAATGACCGAGAACACCCTTGATTTCGCCTATTCCCAGCCGGTCGGCGCGGTTCCCGGCTTGGATGCGCCACGAAAGACCTGGGCGTCCTCTGTTGTGTTGGTGGCAAGAGCCGATGTGGAGGCTGAACTGGTCTATCGGATGACCAAGACCATCTTCGAGAACAACGACTACCTGGCCAAGATCCACCCGATCACCCGCTTCTGGAAAACGGAAACGGCACTCGCCGGCCAGACGGGGGACGTTCACCCGGGAGCGGTGCGCTATTACAAGGAAATCGGTCTGCTCAAGTAATCCAGTTCTTCACTCTCGCGCCACTCGACGGGGTAAAGCGGGCGGACGGCGTTCAAGCCGTTCCGCCCGTTTCCCCCCGCGCCGTTTCCGCGGTTGCGCTGGAACCCCGACGACGTCCGCGGTAGGCTAGGAAATCGTCGGTATGAGCGAAAAAGCGGGAGCCTCCGTTGTCCCGGAGGCGGCGGCAGGTTCCGGTATCATCGACTTCGACAAGCTGGGCGAGCAACAGGCGCCGGCAAGGTTGACCCGCGCGATCACCGGACGTTGGGCACAGCTTGTACTGGTCGTCTGTACGGTATCATCGCTGTTTCATCTGTACACGGGCGGCTACCAGGTGCTGCCGGCCATGCAGCAGCGGCCGATTCACTTGGCGTTCATGCTGTTTCTCACCTTCCTGCTGTATCCTCCGACCCGCAAGGGCCGCGACCAGTCCATCGGTTGGCCCGACTTCATTGTCGCCACGGTGGCGGCGGTGAGTTCCGCCTACGTCGCCTACAACTACGAGGCCATCGTGCGGCGGCACGGCGTGGCGGAAGACTACGAGCTTTACCTGGGCACCCTGTTTTGCCTGTTCATATTTGAAGCCTGCCGTCGGACCATCGGCTCGCTGTTGGCCGCTCTAGCGGCCGTGTTCGTCGCCTATGCGTTCGTCGGCCCATGGCTTCCCGGCATCCTGCAGCATGGCGGGTTCTCCTTTCACCGGGTGGTGCACCAGATGTACCTTAGCGTCGAGGGCATCTTCGGGATCGCCATCGGCGTCTCGTCCACTTACGTTTACCTGTTCATCCTGTTCGGCGCCTTTCTCAACAAATCAGGCACTACCAAGCTATTTGCCAACCTAGCCCTGGCCATGGCCGGGCACACGCCGGGCGGCCCGGCCAAAGTGGGCGTCATCGCCAGCGGCCTGATGGGAACCATCCAGGGTTCGTCGGCGGCCAACGTGGCGGCCACCGGCATGTTCACCATTCCGCTGATGAAAAGCATCGGCCTTAAGCGCCACTTCGCCGCCGCCGTCGAGGCAGTGGCGTCCCTGGGGGGCATGTACCTGCCGCCGGTAATGGGCTCGTCCGCCTTCATCATGGCCGAATACTTGAACATGCCCTACGGCTACGTCGCCGCCGGCGCCACCCTGCCGGCACTACTCTACTACGCGGCGGTCTACCTGCAAGTGCACCTGAGGGCAAAGAAGGAAGGCTTGGTGGGCATCCCCCGCAACCGGCTGCCGGCGCTGAAGCTCGTGGTGCTGCAGTACGGACATCTGGTCTTGCCCATCGTCATTCTGGTCGGCATGATGATCATGAAGTTCACAGTGCTGTTCTCTGCCTTCTTTTCCATCATCGCGGTGGTCATTCTCAGCTACCTGCGCCGCAACACGCGCATGGGGCTTCGCAAGATCATCGAGGCTCTGGAGCTGGGGGCGATCAATACGCTCAGTACCGCCATCGCCTGCGCCGTCGTCGGTTACATTGTGGGTGGCGTCGGGTTGACGGGTCTGGGGCTTCTCTTCACGCAGGCCATCGTCAACCTCGCCCAGGGTATGATCCTGCCGACGCTGCTGCTGGCCGCCTGCGCCTCGCTGTTCCTCAGCATGGGCCTGCCCACCACCTCGGTCTACATCATCTCCGCCACCCTGGTGGCCCCGGCCTTGATCGAGGTGGGGGTGACGCCGCTTGCGGCCCACCTGTTCTGCTACTACTGGGGTGGCGTTTCCGGCATCACCCCGCCGGTGGCCCTGACCGCCTACGTGGGCGCGGGGATCGCTGGGGCTAACGTCATGAAGACGGGTTTCACCGCCATGCGTCTCGGCATTGCGGCGTACTTGGTGCCGTTCTACTACGTATTTTGGCCGTCACTAATTCACTGGGATCAGTATCCAATATTTGACGTGGCGATGGCAGTGGTTGGCGGCGTGGCCGCCGTCATCTGCATGGCGATCATTGGCGAGCGGTACCTGTTCCGCCGGGTGCCGATGTACAAAGTTCTCGCGGCGGCGGTGGCGATCGTGTTGTGCCTGCATCCATCCGGCATCGTGCACTTGGCAGGCATCCTGTTGGCGCTTTTCATACTGGTCAGCGAATATGTCAAGCAGCCTGAAAGGCGTTGGCTGAGACGCGGCACGACCCCTTAAGGTTTCCTCGTACCATGACCATGAACCGTCAGCAGCGTCGCCGACAAGAGCAGTCGGCAAGGCGAGCGGCAAAAAAAGACCGAGGCGACACCACACGCGGGCCAATCGCCCCGCTCCTGGAAGCCGCCGTCGGGCATCATCGGGCGGGCGAGGTGGGGCATCGAACAAGGCCCGATTGTTGTTGTTCATTAGCCGGAACTTCAATCAGCCACTGGCGGGGTGATGAACTATAATTGCTCTCAGTTTTCTGTTCTCATGCCACAGGTAGATGAACCCAAGAATCAGACAAAACGTTACTAAAGGCCAAGCAACGCAGAACAGCCAGACGTTGATCTCTTCGTAGGTGATACCCAGCAATCGAGCCAGCCAACCTAGAGCATGGACAGCCCAGTTGAAGATCACATGGCGCGTCGCCCAGTCCATGATCGCGACCAGGTACAGGAAGCCACGCCGGACGGGAATGTACGTGATGTCGGC
>JASLLZ010000113.1 GCA_030746775.1 Rhodospirillales bacterium
GCCCGACAGTTGGCCCCGGCACTGCCCATCGTGGCGCCCTTCGTGCGCGAATTCGGCTATAGCGAGGAATGAACCGGGCGTGCCGTCGGATTAAGGCTTAACGCAGGCGAAATGGGCACCGAGCGGCAGAAGCACGGGACAGCTCAGCCTGCTCCCTCGGGTGTAGCGGGCCACCTTGCCGTACTTGGCACATTCGGCCCGCGCCATCTCCTGCAGGTCGGCCGGGCTGGTAACGCGCCGGTTGTAACAGACGGTGACGGTCTCCACATCGGCGGGATCGCGGCCAAAGTCGGGCGCCCTCCGATCGAACTCTCCGCTTCGGTAAACATAGGGTTCGGGGTCGGTGCATCCACCGAGGGCAGCCAAGATAAACACCGCGAGCGCGGCATATTTTCCGGTTCTCATGCGCCCTTCATAGCGCCATTCGGCGAACGGAGCAAAGGACTCGCCCGGCACCGCTTCACACGCCATCGCCGCGGGCGGACACCATGAGGTCGCAGATCTCGCGCACGGCCCCGTCGCCTCCCCGCCTCGAAGTGACATATGCCGCGGCGGCCCGCGCTTCCGCCACCGCGTCGGCGACGCTCAGCGGTAGACCCACGGCCTCCAACACCGGCACATCGTTGAGGTCGTCGCCCATATGGGCGACGTCGGACAGGTCGAATCCGCTTTCCTGACAAATTTTCTCGAGCGCGGCCAGCTTGTCTTCGCAGCCGACGTGGACGTGGTCAAGCCCGAGCGATTCACCGCGGCGCAAAATTGCCGGCGCCTGGGCCGCACTGATCACGGCCACCTCGGCGCCGGCCGCCCGCACCCTTTGAATTCCCATGCCGTCCTTGACGTTGAACTTGCGCAGTTGCTGGCCATCGTCGGTATAATAGAGGCCGCCGTCGGTGAGGACGCCGTCGACGTCGAGCGACAACAGCTTGACCCCTTGCAACCGCTCCACCAGAGCCGCCCGCGAGAGTTGCCTCCGTGACGTTCCGCCTTCCAGCAAATCTGACGCCATTCGCCGTTCCTCCTCCAAATCCACCGGCCGGAGGATGGGCCGCGCCGCCGGGCCGGGTCAAGGGGTTGCGTAGCCGGAGGGAAACCGCAACGGAAAGGCCGCTTCGATGAAGGACACCTTATGCCCCGGCGTCGGCGGAACACGGCGGATCGTCGTCGACCGGACGCGCACCATCGATTTCATGGGCAAGGCGCATCGCGTTTACGCCACCCCGTGGATGGTGAGCGACATGGAGTACGCCTGCCGCGACCTCATATTGCCCCACCTGGACGAAGGCGAGGATTCGGTCGGCGTGCGCGTCGAGATCGAGCACCTGGCGCCAACGCCACTCGGCGAGTGGGTCGATATCGTCATCGCCGTCACCGCCATCGACGGACGTCGCGTGACCCTGGACTTCGAGATCCGTGACGCCGCCGAGATCGTCGGCAAAGGCAACCACACGCGTTTCGTGGTCGATACGGCGACGGCGGAGCGGCGGCTACGCGCGAAGATGGACCGCCCCGCCGATCATTAGGCAATCCATAAAATTTTATACAACTTTGTTTATTTATTTAGAAAATATTTGTTAAATAAAAAACATTCGTTATAGATATATATATTTGATATTATAATGGCTAACTTAAGTTATTGTTTATTCAAAACGAATATACATCAGGGACCGCCATGCCCGCCCGAGACTTTTACAAAAACAAGTCGGCCGCAAACCCAAACAGGAAAGGCCATTGGTCGGGAATCGGCAGCTTGATCCTGCTCTGTCTGGTCAGCGTCTTCGCGCTCACTCTATTCCTGGCATGGATGACGACGGAACCGCGCCCCAACGTATGGGGCGGCATGTTCGCCCAGAGGTCCGTCGGCAAGAACGGGATTCTCTTCGCCGACGTCACTCTTGGTATGCGCCGCTCGACCGTCGAAAAGATGCAGCCAGGTATGATCGCGCGCCGAATCGCCAGCGGCAAGACGGTAGGCACATTCCGTGCCGAGGGTGCCACCCACACGCTGTGGTTCACGGGTCCGGGACAAGACCATAAAGTCCATCGGATACGCATTGAGCGCACATACGACCAACTCGGCGAATATGAGGTCTTGGCCCGTTTCGGCCGCAAGTACGGTAATCCGGTATCCACCGACTGCGGCCGGCAAGTCTTCGCCCCGGGGCAATATTGCCATTATCAGTGGCTGACCAAAGGCGGCATTCCTCTCGACGTCCATAGCCGGGTTATCATGACCGCCGGCGGCGCCAGCCGAACGGTACTGACCGTGATCGCCGTCGATTCCTACCTGGAAGGAAAGGCGAGTGGGAATAGGCGGGGTCGGTTGCACGCAAGCCTGAAATCAAGGCGCTGACCAAGCCGCCTAACAAGCGCCGTATTCCGTGGCGGGCAGGCCTGTCGCGAAGCAAAACAGCCGAAAATACCTCAGACCCAGCGGCCCTAGAACACGGGCGGGCACAGCCGGATTAACGGGTAATCCGGCTAATGTCGGTTTACTTGGCCGCCAAAGGCTGGTAGGAGCGCGGTCGGAGCGCCGTGTCTTCTTGGAAACGCCCTCAAGGTGGCCCTAGCCGCCGCCATCGTGCCGGCCGGCTGGAAGGGCTCGCAAACCGTGCCTGAATTCCGACTCCATCCCTAATTTGCGTGATGATAGAATCGATCCGTCATTCGAATTGAGTCATGCCATACAAACAAAATCACGATTGCGTAGGAGCCCGATATGCATTTCGGATTGACCGAAGAACAACAGATGATGCAGGACATGGCGAAAAACTTCGCCGAAAACGAAATCCTGCCGACCCTTGAGGAAGACGAAGCGAACCACAGGTTCCGGCCTGAACTGGTCAAGAAGATGGGCGGGCAAGGTTTTTTCGGCTGCGTCGTGGCCGAGGAGCATGGCGGCAATGGCTTCGGCTTTCTTGAGTCCGTTATCCTTGCCGAACAGATCGCACGGATCAGCGGATCGTGGCGCCTGCCCTTTAACATGCAAAACCTGGGTCCCGCCGTAACGGTCGATAAATTCGGCACCGAAGAGCAAAAACAGCGCTTTATTCCCGACTGGGTCAGCGGCGAATCCATGGGTTTCTTCGCCATGACCGAACCAAATACCGGTTCCGACGTCGCCGGCATGGGAACCACGGCCACCGATCGCGGCGACCACTGGGAACTCAACGGCCAAAAGATGTGGATATCCAACGCCCACGTCGGCGATTGGGGCCTGGTCTACGCCATGACCGACAAAAGCAAGAAACACAAAGGGATGACGTGCTTCATCGTCAACCTGAAAGGAAACGAGGGGATCATCACCGTCCCGATCGAGACCAAGCTGGGTCTGCACTGCGCCCCGACCGGCGAAATCGCCTTCAACGAGGCCAAGATCCCGAAGGATTCCGTGCTCGGTGAGATCAACAAGGGTTTCCAGGTCTGCATGTGGCAGCTCAACAACACGCGCATTGGCTGCGCCGCCGGCGCCATCGGCATTGCCGGCGGCGCCATCGAAGCGGCCATCGGCTACGCCAACGAGCGCTCCCAGTTCGGCCAGAAGATCGGCGCCTATCAGATGATACAGGCCCAGATCGCCGACATGGTGGCCGAGCACGAGGCCGCCCGGCTCCTCGTCTATCGGGCCGCCTGGCTCAAGGATCAAGGACGGCCCAATCAGCACGAGACCTCGATGGCCAAGCTCTTTGCTTCCGAAGCCGCCGTCCATGCCGCCAGCGAGACGATGAAGATATTCGGCAGCTTCGGTTTCTCCACTGAATACCCGGCCGAACGCTTCCTCCGCGACGCACAGTCGCTTCGCGTCGTCGAAGGAACCAGTAATATTCAAAAGATGATTATTGCCGGCATCTCGCTTGGCGACAAAGACAACCGTTAGCGACACGTGGCCCTTGTGCCGCGCGAAGCGTTTCATCAAGAGGTGGAGCCAGATCATGCCGAGAAAGCAAACGCCACTGCGTCCGTACTTCGAAAACATGCCCGATATCGGCAAGCCGCTCAGCGAGGGAGAGGTCCGGCGCTCCGGCGAGAACGTCGATCTGATCGGTGAACAAGAAAAGATCATCGCCGCCGAAATCGACAAGGTAATAAAGGCGGGGCTGCCGGCCGAGAAAATCCACGCCCGAGGCGGAATGACCATCTACGACCGCCTCGAGTATCTGGTCGATGAGGGAACCTGGAGCCCCCTGCACACGCTTTACAACCCCGCCGACAACGATGAGGGCTGCACCGGAGTGATCAACGGCCTTGGCAAGATCGAAGGGCGGTGGGCGGTCATTATCGGTTTCGACAACAAGGTCATGGCCGGCGCCTGGCTCGCCGGACAGGGCGAAAACGTCCTAATGGTCACCGATCTGGCCAAGCGTCTGAATATCCCCCTGGTCTGGCTGACCAACTGCAGCGGCGTCAAGCTGATGGAGCAAGACAGCGTCTACGCCGGTCGGCGCTCCAGCGGGGCGCCGTTTTTTCGCCACGCCGAACTCAACAAATTGGGTATTCCCATCCTCAACGCCATCTACGGAACCAACCCGGCCGGCGGCGGCTATCAGGGCATCAGCCCGACCATCCTGTTGGCCCACGAAAAGGCGAACATCGCCGTCGGCGGCGCCGGCATCGTCGGCGGCATGAACCCCAAGGGCCAAGTCGATGCCGAAGGGGCCCAGGCGCTGATCGACGCCGCCAAGAGCTTCAAGTCCAAGGCGCCCGGCCGCGTCGAGACCCACTTCGACGAAACCGCCTACTTCCGCGAGGTCCACGTGACCGAGCAAGGCGTCCTCGACGGTATCAAGGACTACATGCGCATGATGCCGGCCTACGATGCGGCCATGTTCCGCGTGGCGGCGCCGGCCGAACCCAAGTTCCCGATCGATGAACTCAACCGCATCATCCCCATCAACCAGAAACGCATCTATGACGCCACCCAGGTGCTGGCGCGTCTGACCGACAACAGCGAGTTCATGGAATACCGCCCCGACTACGGCCGCGAGGTCTTCACCGGCATCGCCAAGATCGATGGCTTGCCTGTCGCCTTCGTCGGCAACCACCAGGGGGTCTTCCCCGATTATCCCGACTACGCCGAGGGGACCTACCCCGCCGTCGGCGGCAAACACTATCGCGAGGGACTGATCAAGCAAGGGGAGTTTGTCACCCTTTGCGGCCGCGACAACCTGCCCATCGTCTGGCTTCAGGACACCACCGGCATCGATGTCGGCGATCTGGCCGAGCAAGCCGAACTGCTCGCCCTCGGTCAATCCCTGGTGTATTCCATCGAACAAACCGACCTTGCCATGATGTGCATCGTGCTGCGCAAGGGGACGGCGGCCGCCCACTACATCATGTGCGGCCCCCAGGCCAACAACAACAACGCCTTCACCGTCGGCACCCCGCTCACCGAAATCTATGTCATGCACGGCGAGACCGCGGCGGCGGCCTCCTATGCCCGGCGGCTGGTCAAGGAAGACGAAGCCGGTCGCGATATCGCCCCGGTTGTGGATAAGATGAACCAGATGATTCAGGATTACCAAGACAAGTCGCGCCCGCTCTACTGCGCCCAGAAGGGTTTCGTCGACGAAATCGCCCCTTTGACCGAGCTGCGCAAATACATCCAGGCCTTCGTCGGGGCCAACTATCAAAACCCTCGCTCGATCACCCCGGTCCACCAGATGCTTCTCCCTCGCACCATCAAGGGGTAGAGGAACCCCGGAGTCACCCATGAAAAGGAGTTTTCTTGATGAGCACGGAAGTCACCGCCCCCATGTCGGGGACGATCTATAAGATCCACGTGACGGTTGGCGATGAGGTGAAGTATGAAGACGAACTCATCATCCTCGAAGCCCTGAAGATGGAGAATCCGATTTACGCCCCGGCCGACGGTAAAGTCGCCGAGATCAAGGTCACCGAAGGAACCGAGGTCGAAACCAATGAGGTGTTGATCGTACTCGATTAGCGCCGCCCGTCGGCGCCCGGGATTCGGGCACATGTGCGTTTTCTGAGGGGTCGCAATTCGACCGTATAGGGTTGGGAGAGATGGAAAGTTTTTGGGATTCAGTCAAATTGATGTTTTTCGTTTATGCATTGGCGGCGGTTGTTTCATTCACCGTCGCCTGGGTCATCAAGTTGATCTTTGCCGGGGTTCAGAAGCAAAAAGCCCGCGCCGAGGCTCGAAACGCCACACCGGAAACGGCGCCCTGACATGCCAGAGATCGAACTGCTGCAAATCTTTCAAGGCATCGCCACCATGGTGGCGTCCGAACCGACCATCGTCGCCGCGCGAATCGCGCTGATCGTGCTCGGCATCACCTTTGTCTACCTGGGCGTCAAGGGAACGCTCGAGCCCCTTATCATGATCCCCATGGGTTTCGGGATGGCGTCGGTCAATGCGGGGGTTCTCTTTCTCTCGGCCAATACCATGGGGACGCTTTTCATCGACCCGACGGTGAGCGACCCGCTCAAGCTGATGGAAGTGCTGCAGATCGATTTTCTGCAACCCATCTATACCTTTACATTCTCCAACGGCCTGATTGCCTGCCTCATCTTCATGGGCATCGGGGTGATATCGGATATCGGATACATGCTGATATCCCCGTTTCGCTGCATGACGATCGCCATCATGGCGGAATTGGGGACCGTGTTGACGTTTCCCATCGCCGTCGCCCTGGGACTGCCCTACAACGAAGCCGCGGCGATCGCCATGGTGGGAAGCGCCGACGCCCCCATGGTCCTCTACACCTCGCTCCTGCTGGCCAAGGACTTGTTCGTCCCCATCACCATCGTGGCCTATCTCTATCTGAGCCTGGCTTACGCCGGCTATCCCTATCTGGTCCGGGTCATGGTCCCCAAGAATTTGCGGGGGATCAAGATGGAACAGCAAACAGTCCCCAATATCACGCGGGCCGAAAAAATCACCTTTGCCGTCATCACCTCGACCCTTCTTTGTCTTCTTTTTCCGGTGGCGGCGCCGCTTTTCATGTCGTTCTTTCTGGGCATCATCATCCGTGAATCGGGGGTGAAACAATTCGTCGAGTTTATCGGCGGTCCGGTTCTCTACGGCGCCACGTTTTTCTTGGGACTTCTCTTGGGCGTTCTGTTCGAGGCCGCGACGATCCTCAACCCCAAGGTCATCTTGCTCTTGTTCCTTGGGATCACGGCCCTTTTGCTATCGGGCATCGGGGGAATTATCGGGGGATACATCGTCTATTGGACCAGCGGGCGCACCTTTAACCCGGTGGTCGGCATCGCCGGCGTATCGTGCCTGCCGACAACCGCCAAGGTGGCCCAGAAGGAGGTCCACAAGGCCAACAAGTTCGCCATCATCCTGCCCTGGGCCATGGGGGCCAGCATTTCGGGCGTCATCTCATCGGCCATCATCGCCGGCATTTTTGTGACGTTGCTGCGATGAACCGGCCGATGAGGGAAAAGAAGGCTTACTGGATCGGCGGCACCTTGACCGCCTTTCTGGGGGTCGCGCTCATCAAGCTTCTGGCGCCGGCGCTGGAAGGCATCGCGGGCTCGGTCGCCGTCGCGGCCGGTTACGCCTTGGCCGCCCTGGGCCTTACGATCATCGCTTGCGCGACCCGACGCAACGGCTCGGACGCTTTCGTCACCGTAGAGGAAGACTCGGCGGACCGGGAACGCCGGTAATGAATAAAGGCGTTTTCGATCGTTCCTTGCCCGGCAGACGTTCACCACCCATCCACTTGTTGTCCGCGATCGTTCCGATGGGGTAAGAACGCAACATGGTCGGGCATCTATTCAAAATGGCCGGTTGCTGCCTCGTCGTCTTGGGCTTAAGCGCTTGCGGCGCGGCACAGCACGCGTCGGGCAAGCCCTATCACCACACCACAAGCGGCTTCCGCAATCCGGAAGGCAGCCCCGAACGCAATAGCTGGGTTGTCCGTTTGCCCTGGGTTTTAGGGCGCTTGTTGGGAATTTCCGGCACCGCCGAACCCAGGCCGCCCCTCGACCACGTGCTTCCCCACGATCAGGTGCTGGCCCAATTCAAGGCGACCGAGGGGAAAAATTCGGTGACCTGGATTGGTCACATGACGGCCTTGCTGCGCCTTGACGGCAAGACCGTCCTGACCGATCCGTGGTTCACCGATTATCCGTCGCCGATCCCTCCCATCGGCATCAAGCGATACGTGCCGCCGGCCCTCGGCCTCGACGAATTGCCGCCGATCGATTTCGTCGTCGTTTCCCATAGCCACTTCGATCATCTCGATCTACCCAGCATCGAGGGATTGGCGGGGCGCGAGCGGATAACCGCCATCGTGCCTCTCGGGCTCGGCCATTACTTTCGCCAACGCCGCTTTGGACGGGTCGTTGAGCTGGATTGGGAAGAGCGCGCGGTCGTCGACGGCATGACGTTCACCGCACTACCCGTCGTCCATTGGTCGAAACGCTCGATTTTTTCCACCAACGATACGCTGTGGGCCGGAATTGCCATCGAATCGCCCACGGGCGCGCGCCTCTATTTCGGCGGTGACGCGGAATATGGGCCGATTTACGCCGCCCTAGCCGAGCGCCACGGCGGTTTCGACCTGGCCCTTCTGTCGATCGGCGCCTTTCTGCCCCGGACCGTCATGGACGGCGCCCATTGCGTACCCGAAGACTGTCTCAGGATCGGCGTCGATCTAAAGGCCCACACCCAACTCGGACTGCATTGGGGCACCGCCCAGCTGGGCGACGACCGGCCGGCCGAGGCGGTGGGACGGTTCACCGCCGCCGGCCAGGCCGCCGGCCTTGGCGAAGACCGGGTCTGGATCATGAAGATCGGCGAAACCCGGATCCTGCCGCGACGCCCCAACAACCAAAGGTGACCATCATGGCGACACTCCCACCCGATCCATTCGAGCCCGGCGGCATGGTGCGTTTCGGCGCGCGGCTGCGCGACGGCGAGATCACGGCCGAGGCCGCCACGGCGGCCTATCTGGCGCGCATCGAAATCCTCGATTCCCGTCTCGGGGCCTATGAATACGTTGCCGCCGAGGCCGCCCTTGCGGCGGCGCGCGACATCGACCGGCAATTGGCCGGCGGCGAAGATCATGGTCCCTTGATGGGGGTGCCGGTGGCCCTCAAGGACCTCATCGCTATAGAAGGCATGCCGACGACGGCCGGATCGAACGTCGACGTCGCCGACGTCATCGGGGTCGAAGGCACCTTCGTCAAGGCACTGCGCCGGGCCGGCTGCGTGATTTTGGGCAAGCTTAAGACGGTCGAGTTCGCGCGCGGCGCGGCGGGCGTCAACCGCGTCAGGGGCACGCCCTGGAACCCTTGGGACTCAGGCGTCCATCGTATCCCGGGCGGGTCGTCCAGCGGCTCGGCCGTCGCCATGGCGGCCGGCCTTTCGGCCTTCACCATCGGCACCGATACCGGCGGCTCGGTCCGTGGCCCAGCGGCGTTTTGCGGCGTCTTCGGATTGAAGACGACGATCGGAACATGGTCGATCGACGGTATATTTCCCAATTCGCCGACCTTCGACACCATTGGTCCCCTGACCCGTTCGGCGGCCGACGCCGCGTGCGTTTACTCGGCCCTGACCGGACGGCCGGTGCCGCCGCCTCCGTCCCTTGCCGGTCTGCGTTTGGGCAAGCCCCTCAACCATTTCTTCGACAGCCTCGACGGCGACGTGGAAAGATGCACGGCAACCGCCATCGCGGCCCTTGAAGGCGACGCCGAGATCGTCCCCATCGAGGTCCCCGAGGTGGCGGAGCGCGAGGAGATCCTGCGGGTCATCTGTGCCACCGAATGCGTCGCCGCTTTCGGCCGCGACAGCTTCATCGCCAACCAGGACATCATGGACCCTCTTACGGTGGCGCGGACGGCACCGGGCCTGGACGTCCCCGCGGAGCGCTACATCCGGGTCCTCAACCGTCAACGCGCGCTATGCCGCATTGTTGGCGAAGGGATGGGCGATCTGGACGGCTGGATCACGCCGACGACTTGCATGGTGGCGCCGACGGTCGCCGAGGTAAACGACATCGAAGCCGGCCTTGCACTTGAGGCGAAGCTGGGTCTCAACACCCACCCGGCGAGCTTTTTCGGCCTATGCGCGACGACGACGCCGGTCAACGCCTTAGGATCGGCCCTGCCGGTGGGACTGCAGATCGTCTGCGCCGGAGGGGAGGACGCCAAGGCCCTTTCCATCGCCCGCGCCCTTGAGGACCTTTTCGGTCTACCGCCTAAGCCACGGCTGGACGGGTTTCTTTGAGAGTGGATAGCACTCACCGCGACTTGGGGCGGCTCGTCACCGTTGGCTCATCTTCTTCTCTTCCTCGAATGCTCCGGCCGGCAACTTGAGGTGGCCTCATCTGTTTGGACAGTTTTGCGGGTCTGCTAAGAGAGAGTCCCGGGCTGCCTTCCGTCCTTGACCGTGGCCATGGTGGGC
>JASLLZ010000114.1 GCA_030746775.1 Rhodospirillales bacterium
GGCTCTTCCGCATAGCTCCCATGATAACCCCCCAAATGGGTTATCTGGGACAGCCCCAAAAAGAATGAAGCCGCCGGCGACCAGGCCGGCAAGGACGAATCCCTTGATCATGATTGCCGGGCGCGTGATGAAGGCGCGGTCGGTCAGGACCGGGTCATGGAATCCGTAGGACAAGACCTGAACCAGGGCCAGTCCGGCGAAGGTCATGCCGGCGGCCTGGGCCTCGGGCGGCACTTGGGGCAGGCCGGTGGCGGCCAGCCCCGGTCCGGTCACGATGAGCACGGCGACCAGCAAGACCGCCGCCACGATCATCTGCCCGCCGTCGGTCAAGAGGCTTGATCGCAATCCTCCGCGCCACGAATAATAAAGGGTGAACCCGGTAATGGCGGCCGCCGCGATCCAGTAATCGCCGCTCCCCTCGGCGCCGAAGTAAAGTGCCCCCACCTTGGTGTTGGACCACACTTCGTTGAACAGGCGAATGGCGATGGCAAGCAAAAAGAGTTTGGCGCACAAGGGGCCGTACTTGGCGACCAGAAAACCGGATAACGAGGCGTGGCCGCCCCGCGTGCGGATCAGGTAGATGGCGACGCCGACAACCACGAAACAGAGATAGTAAAAGGCATAGCCGACACCGCCCCACAGTCCGAATGCGGAACCGAGGCTGGCGGCGTTGGAGATCGACTTGGCGAAAATCCAGGTGATGGCGGCGCTGGCCACCAGGAGCCACAGGCCGGGTTCGCCGCCATCGCTTGAGCCGCCGGAGAAAAACTGCGCCGCGCTGACGCGCCTGGGCGCCAGGGTCCAAATCAACCCCGCGTAGCCGATCAGGACCAGCCACGGCGCGATATTCGACAGGTTCATAACCGAACTACCCAGAACCTAACATTGCATGGCCCGAATTGGGCCGGTTGGAAAGGGTAGTTGGTCGGACGATAATGGCAATCAACAATGCCGTGATCGCTCAGCCGTCGTGAACGCGTCCCGGATGGCCAACACTGTGGCGATCGATGGCAACCGCCTTGATGAGAGCATGGACGACCTTCCCCGGCCGAAGGTCCAGGTCGTGGACCGAACGCCGTGTCACGCGGGCGATCAGGGGGGCTCCGATGTCGAGCAGGACGTCCGCCTGGGGTCCGTCGCCGGTGTTGATCTCACGGACCACGCCTTCGAGCACGTTGAGGACGCTGATGCCGGTCGGCGGCGTGAGGCTAAGGGAAACGTCACGGGCGCGCACCCGTAATCGAAGGCTGGTGTCCTCCGGCAAGTCGAGACCGGGGACAAGGAGCCGCTTGCCGGCCACCGAAAGCTCGCATAACCCGAAGCCGACGTCACGCCCGGAAACAGTGGCCGAGAGCACGGCGCCGGCCTCGAAGCGTCCGGTGTGAGGACTGAGATCGAGGCGGCCCATAAGCTCCTCGACGCCGCCCGTTGCAACGACGTTGCCATCGGCGATCAGCACCATGGTGTCGGCCAGGCGGATAACCTCGTCGATGGCGTGGCTGACGTAAACAATGGGAAGGGCCAAGTCATCGCGCAGGCGTTCGATAAAGGGCAATATCTCGTTCTTGTGCGCCGTATCCAGTGATGCCAGGGGCTCGTCCATGAGCAGCAGTCGGGGACTGGCCAGCAGGGCGCGGCCGATGGCTACCCTCTGCTTCTCGCCGCCCGACAGCGTCTTTGGGCGGCGGTGCAGAAGATGCTCCAGATCCAAGAGCTCCACGACCCTGGGCAAGTCCTGGTGACGCTCCTCGGTCGGCACCAGGTTCATGCCGTATTCCAGATTGCCGCGCACGCTCATGTGGGGGAACAGGCGGTCTTCCTGGAACACATAGCCGAGGCGGCGGTGTTCCGGCGCGACATCGATGCCGGCCTTTGAATCGTAGAGCACCTGATCGCCGATGGCGATGCGTCCGTCCTCGGCCTTGGCAAGGCCGGCAAGCAAGTTGATCAGCGAGGTCTTGCCCGCCCCCGAGCGCCCGAAGAGCGCCGTCAATCCGGCGCGGGCGGTAAACCGGGCGTCGAGCCCGAAGTCCCCGAATTGGCCGCGCACATCAACTTCCAACATGGTATTTAAGTCTCCTGGCGGCGCGCGATGCGGCGCGCCAGAATCTCGGACGCCATCAATGCCGCCATTGCCAGCACGACGGCGATGACGACCAGCCTAAGCGCCCCCGCCTCGCCGCCCGGCGTTTGGGTCAGGGTGTAGAGAGCCAAGGGCAGGGTGCGGGTCTGGCCGGGAATGTTGGATACGAAGGTGATGGTGGCGCCGAACTCGCCCAGGCTGCGGGCGAAGGCAAGAATGGTTCCGGTCAGGATGCCGGGCAAGGTCAGGGGCAGGGTCACCGTGAAAAAGACCCGGACCGGCCCGGCGCCAAGCGTGCGCGCGGCCTGTTCGAGGCGGCGGTCGACCTCGTCGAGGGACAGGCGGATGGCGCGCACCATGAGCGGAAAGGCCATCACCGCGGCGGCGACGGCGGCACCCTTCCAGGTGAAGGCGACGGTTATGCCGAACCAGTCGTGGAGCCAACCGCCGACGACGCCCTTCCGCCCGAGCACGATGAGCAGCACATAGCCGACAACCACCGGCGGCACGATAAGCGGCAGGTGGACCAGGCCGTTGACCAAGGTTTTGCCGAAAAATTCGCGCCGCGCCAGAACCCAAGCCGTAAGGACGCCGAGCGGCAGACTCCACAGCACCGCCCAGAAGGCGACGCGGAGGCTGAGGATCACGGCCTCGTTTTCCAGCGGCGTCAGGCTCCACATGGGCGTTCCTAGCGTCCACGCGCCACGGCGACGAAGCTGCGCCGGGCGAAGACGGCGGCAGCCTCGGCCGAGGTGAGGAAATCGAAAAAACGGCGCACTTGGGGGCGGTCGCGGCCGGCGACGATGGCGGCGGGATAGACGATCGGCGGATGGCTGTCGGCCGGCAACAGGCCGACCACGCGAACCCTTCGGGTCACGCGGGCGTCGGTGGCGTAGACGACGCCGGCCGCCGCCTCCCCGCGCTCAACCAGGGCGAGGGCGGCGCGCACGTCGGCCATGGGGGCCAGCCGGGCGGCGACGCCGTCCCAAACGCCAAGATTTTCAAGCGCCCGGCGGGCGTAAAGGCCCCCCGGCACGTGGTCGGGATCGCCGAGGGCCAGGCGGCCGTCGCCCAAGGCGCGGGCAAGGGGAAAGGCCGACGCGACAAACGGCGTAGGCGGCGCGGAGACGGGAACAATGAGGGCCAGGCGGTTGCCCCAAAGATCGACGCGGCTGGCCGCCACGATGGCCTTCTCGCGGGACAGGAAATCCATCCATTGGCGATTGGCCGAAACGAAGATGTCGGCCGGCGCCCCGTTGGCGATCTGCTGGGCCAGGGCCGAGCTGCCGGCGAAGGAGGCGCGCACCGCGCCCAGGCCGCGCCCGGCGAAGGCGCCCATCGCTTCTTCCATGGCCGTCGTGGTGCTGGCGGCGGCGAACAGCAACACGGCGGACCGCGCCGGCCCAGCGCCGCCAAGCAGCAGGGCCGCCAGAACGATGCCCCGGATCAATGCGCCGCGCGCCGGGCGCGTTGCGGGTGAGGACACTGTGCCCGAATACGCCAAACTCTCCCCTCCCCAGCCGCCTATGTGCTGAAAACCGGCGACGGCTGTCAAGCGGCGTCGGCGATGAAGGCGCGAAAGGTATCCTCAATGGCCTTGCGGCCGATGTCGCGGGTGATGAAGACAAGGCGCGAGCGGCGGTCATCGCCGGTCCAGGCGGGCAGCGCCGTCGGCGGGTGGAAGACGTGCTGGACGCCGTGCACGGCGACCGGGCGGTCTTCGCCGGCGATGTTGAGGACGCCCTTGACGCGCAGCACGTTCTCGCCGTGGGTGCCGAGCAGAGCCTCAAGGAAGGTGACGAAGCCGGGCCATGGGATGGGCTCTGTGGCGGTAATGCAAAACGAGCCGATGCGCGCGTCGTGGCGGTTGACGTCGTGGTGGTGATCGTGGCGCTTGGCATAGGCCTCGTCGTTGAGCCAGCGGCTGACGTCGGGGGCCTTGGTCTTGGGGTTGTAGAGGCCGCTGTCGAGCAGGGAGTCGGGTTCGACCCGGCCGTGTTCGGCGGCGATCACGGTGGCGCCCGGGTTGATCTGGCCGAGACGCCGGCTAAGCACGGCGACGGCGTCATCTTGGGCGAGATCCGTCTTGGTCATCACGATGCGGTCGGCGACGGCGGCCTGTTTCAAGGATTCTTCGTGGCTGTCCAACTGGCCGTCGCCGAGGACGGCGTCGACGGTGGTGACGATGCCGTCCATGCGGTAGCGCTCGGCGATCACCGGATCGTTCATCAAGGTATGGATGACGGGCGCCGGATCGGCGAGGCCCGTGGTTTCGATCAAGACGCGCCGGAATTGGGGAACCTCGGCGCGCACGCGCTTGATGAAAAGCTCACGCAGGGAATCGATCAGGTCGCCGCGCACCGTGCAGCAAACGCAGCCCGAATTAAGGAGAACGACGTCCTCGCTGACCTGCTCGACCAAGAGATGGTCGAGACCGACGTCGCCGAACTCGTTGATCAGGACCGCCGTTTCCTCCATGGCGGGATGGCCGAGGAGGTGATTGAGCAACGTCGTCTTGCCGCTGCCCAGGAAGCCCGTGAGGACGGTAACCGGAATCGAAGGGTAATCGGGTGCGCCGACCTCGCTCATCAGCCGTAAAGCTCCCTGGGGTCGATCTCGACCTCGGCGATGACCTCGGCCCGGCCATCGCGAAACGCATTGAAAAAGCAGTTGCGCCGTCCGGTGTGGCAGGCGACACCTTTCTGGTCGACGAGGACCAGTACCGTATCGGCGTCGCAGTCCCAGCGGAAGTCCTTGACGGTCTGTACCTGACCCGAACTTTCCCCCTTGCGCCACAACTGGGCGCGCGAACGCGACCAATAGCAGACCCGTCCCGTGCGCAGGGTTTCGGCGACGGCGTCGGCGTTCATCCAGGCCATCATCAGCACTTCTCCGCTATCGTGTTGCTGGGCGATGGCGGGCACCAGGCCGTCGGCGTTGAAGCGGATAGCCTCGACGACGGCGCCAACGGCCGTATCGGGTTTGTCGCTCATGGTCGTTCTCCAAGCTCTTGGGAGCGCTCTAAATCGGCCTTTGCCGGGGTGGTGTCAACCATCGCGGCGCCCAATCAAGCAGTCGGCCAGGGTGCTGAGATTGTTTTCCATTATCTTGAAGTAGAGCCCATGTCCCGCTTGCAGGCCGCTGCCCAGGGCATCAAGGACACCTACCCGGGCTTGCGTTCCCTCGACCAGGGAGGAAATCAAGCGGGGCTCGAATTGGGGTTCCGTAAAGACGCAGGCGGCCCCGGCATCGGCGAGGACGGCGCGGATATCGCCGAGATGCCGGGCACCGGGCGGGCGGTCGGGGGCGATGGTGACGAAGCCGGCGGCATGCAATCCAAGGGCGCGTTCCATGTACTGAAACGAGTCGTGAAAGACGATGAAGGGAACCGCGGGTCGGCCTGCAAAGCGATGCTTCATCCGCTGCGTCAAGTCTTCGAGACGTGCCGCGACGCGGGCGCCATTGCGCCGGTAGCTGGCGGCGTTCGCCGGGTCTTCGTCGGCCAGGGCATGGGCCGCAACGGCCACAATTCGCCGAGCATTGTCGGGATCGAGCCACAGGTGTGGATCCGGGGCCGGGCCGTCGGTATGCCCATCGGAATGCCGCCCGCGGGCCGGCAACAGGCTCATACCGGACACTTTCGTAAGCGTAACCACGCGTGCCGTTCCGGCCAGGGCGGCGAGCGATCTGGTGAGAAATCCTTCCAGGCCAGGGCCGATCCAAAAGATGACCCGGGCGCTGTGCAAGCGGCGCGCATCGGAGGGCCTGAGTGCATGGGTGTGAGGAGAGACGGCGCCTTTGAGGAGAAGATGCGGCGTGCCAATGCCCTGCATGATCCCGGCGATCAGTGAATGGACGGGCGGGATCGTGGCCACCACCGGGGGAGGGCCGGCCTGGGCGTTGTTGGCGGAGTGACCGATCGCCATCGCCAAGAGGGCCTGGGCGGCGAGTCGGATCAGGTTATTTCGCCACATGACGATGACTTCCACGGCATGAATTGGTATGTTATAACATTACTTATCCCATGAGGTCCACTATTGGAGCGCCCTTAGTCATGGTTCGGGGACAAAGAAATGCCGGGCCCGTGTTGTGGCACCGAAAACACGATCACCGGTGCTGTATGGAAGACGCCATGGCCCGCGCCGTGGCGCTGTGCCGGCGCCGTGGGGCGCGGCTGACGGCGATCAGGCGCCGCGTTCTCGAGGTGGTTTGGCAAGGCCACCGTCCTCTCGGCGCTTACGAAATTCTGGAGACCTTACGCGCGGACCATGCCGGGGCCGCGCCGCCGACCGTGTATCGGGCGCTCGAATTCCTGCTCGGGCACGGCTTGGTGCACCGGATCGAGAGCCTCAACGCCTTCGTCGGATGCAGCGAGCCCGGACCCTCCCACGGCGGCCAGTTCCTCCTTTGCCGGACCTGTGGCACGGCGGCCGAGTTGAACGACCCACGCATCGTGTTGGCCATTGAGGACAGCGCGTTGGAATCCGGATTCCACGTGCACCACCCGACGATCGAGGTGAGCGGGCTGTGCCCGAACTGCCGGCCGAGCGACGCGGCGGAGCCCAATGACTGAAAGAGGCGAAGCCTTGGTCGAGGTGGCGGGCGTCGACGTGCAATTCGGCGCCAAGGCCGTTCTCAGCGGTGTCGATCTTGCCGTTCATGCGGGCGAGGTGGTCAGCCTGATCGGTCCCAACGGCGCCGGCAAGACGACTTTGGTGCGGGTCGTGCTTGGCCTCATCGCGCCCGATCGGGGACGCGTAAACCTGACCGCGACGCGCATCGGATACGTGCCGCAGCACTTATATATCGATCCAACCCTGCCGTTGACGGTGCGGCGCTTCCTGGCGCTTGCCGGCGGTTCGGCCGAGTCCGCCCGGGACGCCCTTGCCGCGGTCGGCGCGGCGCGGCTGCTCGACAGCCCGCTCCATGATCTCTCGGGTGGCGAGACGCGGCGCGTCCTGTTGGCCCGTGCCCTGTTGCGCGATCCTCAACTCCTCGTTCTCGACGAACCGGTCCAGGGCGTCGACATCGGCGGGCAGGTGGAGCTTTATGAGGTCATCCGGCGCATCCGGGCGCGCCATGGCTGTGGCGTCCTCATGGTTTCGCACGATCTGCATCTGGTCATGGCCGCCACCGACCGGGTGATCTGCCTCAACCGCCACGTCTGTTGCGTCGGCCATCCCGAGACGGTGAGCCGGGACCCCAATTACGTGACGCTGTTCGGCGCCCGCGCGGCGGCCAATCTGGCCGTCTATCACCATCATCACGACCACCGCCACGATTCTTCGGGCGAGGTCGTGCCCCTGGACGAGGACGGTTCCCGCCATGGATGACTTTTTGATCCGCGCCGTCCTGGCCGGCCTTGGGGTGGCCGCCGTCGCGGCGCCGCTGGGGGTTTTCGTGGTGTGGCGGCGAATGGCCTATTTCGGCGATACCATGGCCCATTCCGCCCTGTTGGGTGTGGCGCTTGGGGTATTGTTGGGGATAAATCTCGACTTCGGGGTATTCGTGGTCTGTGTTGCCACGGCGCTTTTGCTGGTCGGATTACAACGGCGCCGGCAGCTCGCCGACGACACCTTGCTTGGAATTTTGTCCCACGGCACGCTTTCCATCGGCGTGATCGCCGTCACCTTCCTCGAAAGCCTGCGTCTCGACCTGATATCCTATCTATTCGGCGACATCCTGGCGGTAAGCGTCGCCGATCTGGCGTGGATTTACGGCGGCGGAGCGCTGGTCCTGGGCGTGCTTGGCGTTATTTGGCGGCCCCTGCTGGCATCCGTCGTGCACGAGGAATTGGCCCGCGTCGAAGGCGTGCCGGTGACCGCCGTGCGGCTGGTTTTCATGGTACTGATGGCGGCGGTGATTGCCGCCGCCATGAAGGTCGTCGGCGTGCTCCTGATCACGGCGCTCTTGATCATTCCGCCGGCGGCGGCCCGGCGCCTGGCCGGCACGCCGGAGCAGATGGCCGTCCTGGCGGCCGTCGCCGGCTGCATCGCCGTCGGCCTCGGCCTGTGGGGATCGGTCGTTTTCGATGCGCCGTCGGGGCCGTCGATCGTGGTCGCGGCCCTGGCCCTGTTCGCCGCCAGCCTGGCGGTACCTGTCCTTGGTATTACGCCGCGGCGGTGAGGCGTTCAAAGCCCTTTTCCAAATCGGCGATAAGATCGTCGGCGTCCTCCAGTCCGCAGTGGATACGCACGGCGGGACCGGCGTGTTGCCAGCGAGTGGCAGAGCGCGAGTTTGACGGATCGATGGGTACGATCAGGCTCTCGTAACCGCCCCAGCTGGCGCCCATGGCATGAAGCTCGAGGCCGTCCAGCATCGCCGCCACCCCTTTCTTCGAGTAATCGTTCAGCAAAACACTGAAAAGGCTGGAAGAGCCGGTAAAATCACGTTTCCAAATTTCGTGACCCGGGCAGCTGGGAAAGGCCGGGTGGCGGACCTCGGCGACCTCCGGTCGGGTTTCCAGCCAATGCGCCACCTTGAGCCCCGTCTCTTGGTGGCGAGCCATGCGGGGGGCGAGGGTGCGCAGACCGCGCAACCCCAAATAGCAGTCGTCGGGAGCGGCCGAGTAGCCGATACCGACGGTCCGTGCCTTGATCACCGGGAAAAGCTCGCGGCTGGTCGTGATGACCCCCAGCATGGCGTCGGAATGGCCGACGATGTATTTGGTGGCGGCCTGGACCGAGATATCGACGCCGCGTTCGAAGGGTTGGAAGAAATAACCGGCGCTCCAGGTGTTGTCCATGATCACCGTGGCGCCGGCCTTGTGCGCCTGCTCGGCGATGGCCGGGATGTCCTGCACCTCGAAGGTCTGGGAACCCGGCGCCTCGACGAAGACGACCTTGGTTTGCGGCCGTATGAGGTCGGCGATGCCGCCGTCGATCATGGGGTCGTAATAAGTGGTTTCGACGCCGAAATCGGCAAGCACACCGTCGCAAAAATGGCGCGTCGGATGATAGGTATTGTCAACCATCAACACATGGTCGCCGGCCTTGAGCAAGGCCAGAAGGGGGCCGGCGATGGCGGCCATGCCGGACGGCACGGCAATCGTCTTTTCACCGCCTTCGAGGGCCGCTACCGCCTCTTCGAAGGCAAAGGTGGTAGGCGTTCCGTAACGGCCGTAATAGACGCTCTCGTAGCGGTTTTCCTTGGCCTTTTCCATCGCCGCCACCGTCGGGTAGGTGATGGTCGAGGCATGGTAAACGGGCGGATTGACGATACCGAAGTTCTCGTCGGGCTTGCGGCCGGCGGTGACGAGGCGCGTGTCTTTGTTCATGGCGGGTCTTCTTTCCCGAATTTGCGGACATTTGACCGAGGGCCGCCATTGTGCCACCGGGGCCGCCGAGGCGCCAGATTCTTTGTCCCCTTCCGTGGTGCCGCCAAATTCAGGGCCCTATGGCGCGAGACCTGCCTTTCTTAGGCCGGCCGAAAAACGGTCAATCGTCGCTTGCTCCTTGAAGGGAACCAGGTTCTGTGCCCAGGCCAAGGAGAAATGCGGATTGAGCCGCCGACAGGCACCCAGTGCCTCTTCCGCGCCTTCGGCTTGGCCAAGTTGTCCAAGCCCCGACGCCAACAGCATTTGGGCGAAGATGAAATTGGGGTTTTTCACAATCGCCTTGCCGCATGCCGCGATGCATTCCTCGTAACGTTCCATGGCAAAGCAGGCATTGCCGAGGGCGAAGAGGTACCAAAACGGTGAACCGGGGTTGAAACGCATGGCGTGTTGCACCGCGCGCACACCTTGTTTGGGATCGCCCGCGAAACCGCAGACGATTGCCTTCCACATGTGGCCATCGGCGTGGTTCGGGTCCAAGGCCAGACCGGTGTCCAGTTCCGCCAAGGCCTGATCGTGTTCGTGGCGCCACAGATGGACGAAACCCTTGACGATATGCCCCTGGGCGCCACGTCTTGTTCTAGCCCGGCCCGGATGACATCATCGCCCCTCGCCATCGGGGCGCGACGGTTGGAACCAT
>JASLLZ010000115.1 GCA_030746775.1 Rhodospirillales bacterium
AAACTTCCTCTCTGCTGTCCTCATCGCCGCAATCGTCATATGGTGGATTAATTGAGTCTGGAGCCTAGAGCATTTTCGGTGAACGCTTGTGAACGGAAAATGCTCTAGGCCCTATGCGGTGGGCGTTGCGCAGCGTTGCGGTCATCACCCCCACCCCCACCCTCCCCCATCGCAGGGGGAGGGGGCTTATCCTGCCGCGTTTACCCTTGCCTCCCCTCCCCCCTTGTGGGGGAGGGTCGGGGTGGGGGGGGGCGCGGGCTGGCGCCGAACCTTGTTAACACCATAAGAAAAGGGCCGCGCCCGGAGGCGCGGCCCTGGTAGATTTCGCCGAGGGTCGGTGGATCAGAAGTCCATGCCGCCCATGCCACCCATGCCGCCGCCGCCCGGCGGCATCATGGGAGCTTCTTTTTTCTCCGGCTTCTCGGCAACCATGGCTTCGGTGGTCACCAACAGACCGGCGATCGACGCCGCGTCCTGAAGCGCCGTCCGCACCACCTTGGTCGGGTCGATGATACCCGCCTTGACCATGTTGCAGTACTTCCCGTTCTGAGCATCGTAGCCGTGCAGGGCGTCCTTCTGATCGAGGAGCTTGCCCGTGATCACGGCCCCATCCGAGCCTGAGTTTTCGACGATCTGGCGGGCCGGCGCCGAAAGGGCCTTGCGCACGATATCGATACCGACCGCCTGGTCGGTATTTTCAGTCGTTGCCTTGCCGAGAATCCGGGTGGAGTAGAGAAGCGCCACGCCACCACCGGGGACGATGCCCTCCTCGACCGCCGCGCGGGTCGCGTGAAGCGCGTCGTCGACCAGGTCCTTGCGCTCCTTGACCTGGACTTCGGTGGCGCCGCCGACACGGATGACGGCCACGCCGCCGGCCAACTTGGCAAGGCGCTCTTGCAACTTCTCGCGGTCGTAGTCCGAGCTCGTCTCATCGATCTGGGCGCGGATCTGGGTACACCGACCCTGGATCTCGCTCTTTTTGCCGACGCCCTCGACGATGGTCGTCTCTTCCTTGCTGATGAGCACCTTCTTGGCCGTGCCCAGCATGTCGAGGGTGACGTTCTCGAGCTTGATCCCGATGTCCTCGCTGATCACCTGTCCGGCGGTCAGCACGGCGATATCCTCGAGCATGGCCTTGCGCCGGTCGCCAAAGCCCGGTGCCTTGACGGCACAGACCTTGAGGCCGCCGCGCAGCTTGTTGACGACCAGGGTCGCCAGGGCCTCGCCTTCGATATCCTCGGCGATGATCAACAGCGGGCGCGTCGACTGCACGACCGCCTCGAGGACGGGAAGCAACGCCTGCAGGCTGGACAGCTTCTTCTCGTGGATCAGGATAAAGGGATTCTCCAGATCGCAGCTCATCTTGTCGGCGTTGGTGACGAAGTAGGGCGAGGTGTAGCCGCGGTCGAACTGCATACCCTCGACGACCTCAAGCTCGCTGTGCAGGCTCTTTGCCTCCTCGACGGTGATCACGCCCTCGTTGCCGACCTTTTCCATGGCCTCGGCGATCATGGCGCCGATCTCTCTCTCGCCGTTCGCCGACACGGTACCGACCTGGGCGATTTCCTCGTTGGTGGAAACCCTGCGCGAGCGCTTCTTCAACTCGGCGACGACGGTCTCGACGGCGTTGTCGATTCCGCGCTTGAGGTCCATCGGGTTCATGCCGGCGGCCACCGCCTTGGCGCCCTCGCGCACAATGGACTGGGCCAGAACCGTCGCCGTGGTGGTTCCGTCGCCGGCCTCGTCGCTGGTCTTGGACGCCACTTCGCGCATCATCTGGGCGCCCATGTTCTCGAACTTGTCCGTAAGCTCGACCTCCTTGGCGACGGTAACGCCGTCCTTGGTGATACGCGGCGCGCCGAACGATTTATCGAGGACCACGTTGCGCCCCTTCGGGCCCAGGGTCACCTTGACCACCTCGGCCAAGGTATCGACACCCTGAAGCATGCGCGTCCGGGCATCGGTTGAAAATTTAATTTCCTTTGCAGCCATCTCTATCTCACCCTTCCTTGGAAATGTGTTGGGACCGATTATTTCTTCGACTTCTTCTTGGCGCCGCTCTCGATAATGCCGAGAAGATCCGATTCCTTCATGATCAACAGCTCCTCGCCGTCGATCTTGACTTCGGTGCCCGACCATTTGCCGAACAAAATCCGCTGGCCCGCCTCGACGTCGAGTGGCGTAACCTTGCCGTCCTCAGAACGCGTTCCGGAACCAACGGCGACGATTTCGCCCTCCATGGGCTTTTCCTGCGCGGTGTCGGGGATGATGATCCCGCCTGCCGTCTTTATGTCCTGCTCGATCCGCCTCACGACAACGCGATCATGCAGTGGCCTGAACTTCATGGTTATATCTCCGTCAACCCATTGAAAAAAACAATTGAGGGGGCGCTGTTAGCACTCACCCCCGTTGAGTGCCAAGGATGTAGGTCCCTTTGAGTCCGTTGTCAAGGGAGGGCCTGGCTATTTCGGCCGCTTGACCAGGTCAAGATCGGTTGCGACCAGCGCCGCGTCCCACACCCCGATGGTCATGGCGCGAAACGGCTGGACGAAGTCGGGTTGGGCGCGGCCGGGCACCCGGCGGTGGTAGGTGACGATCTTGCCCTGGGGATTACGCCGCACCCATTCGGCGACCTCGCCGTCGCCGATGATGGCCAAGGGCTTTGTCAGCCTTCCCAGGAAATGGAACTGACCGTGGTATTTCCCGTAATGGGCCAGGGGGCGTCCTTCGCCTTCCCACGCGCCAAGGCGGAGCGACAAGGGGCTCAGGTCCGCAACCGCCGTCAAGGCCGGCCGCGCCACCATATGCACCGTCACCACCAGGGCACAGCTCAACAAGGCGAGCGTTGCCAGGCGCGCCAACAGCCCGGCCGAAGCAACAACCGCCGCGACGACACCGGCGGCGACGGCGATTAGGGCCCATCCCGGTGCCAGACTGTTGGCCCAAGAGGGCAAGTCCAGCCTCGGCGCGCCGATGCCGACGGCAAGGATGGCCACACCCACAAGCGCCACCATCCCGCCGGGCACGGCCAAGTCGCGGTGCGCCGACGATGTCTCTTCGCCCGATGCCGCCAAGACGCGCGCCAGGGCCAGGGCCAGGGCCGGAAAGATAGGCAACAGGTAGTGCAGTTGCTTGCCGCTGATCGCCGAGAAGGCAAGGAAGGCGGCCCCGAACCAACAGAGACAGATGCGCAGTCCTCCGTCGCCGAGGCCGACCGGGCGCCGCGCCACGGACCGCCACAAGCCCGGCCACGCGATCAGGGGCACCAGCAGCGGCGGCGTCGTCGCCAAGTACCACCACCAGGGCCGGCCATGGGCAAAAGAGTCCACGATGCGTCCCGCCGACTGGCCCCAGAAAATGGCGTCGCGAAAGGCCGCCCCGCCCTTGACCCCGGCGGGAACGGCCCAGGCCAGGGCCATCGCCAGGCCGAGGACAAGGGCCAAGAGGATGCCGCCGTACCAGCCCACCCAGCCCTTGCGCCCGGCGCCGGTCCCTTCGAGACGCCCGCCCCACAACGGAGCCAACAGGGCGACCGGCAGGACATGCAGCGCGATGGCCGGACCCTTGGTCAAGAAACCAAATCCGATGGCGACGCCAAGGACGGCCCAGCCCCTCCAACCACCGTGACGCCAAACGTCGAGGACGCCGAGCAGGCCCAAGAGGGCGAAGAAGGCAAGGATCATGTCGAACATGGTCAGCGTCGTGAACAAGGCCCAAAAGCCGCTGGCCATCAGGATCAGGGGCGCCGTCGACGCCACGGCGCGGCGCTCGGGCCACAACCGGCGTCCCAGCGCGGCGGTCAGGAACAAGGCGCCGAGGCCGAACAGCGGTGCCACCAGACGCGGCCACCATTCGTTGACGCCAAAGACGACCCACCCGGCGTGGATGATCCAAAACAACAGCGGCGGCTTGTGGCTGTAGGCCTCGCCGTTGAGGACGGGCAGCACAAAATCGCCGCGGCTCCACATTTCCCAGGCGACGGCGAGGTAGCGGGTTTCGTCGACGGGCAGCACCGGACGGCTGGCCAGGGCGACGGCCACGACCGCCAGCCAAAGCAGCGCCGCCGGCCCGACCGGCGTTTGGCGCCAACCTGGCAGCGGCGACGTCAACGGGAGTCCGTTCCCGCCGCCCCGATGGCGCGTTCGACGGATTCGTCCGAGACCTTGCCGTTGCGATGCTTGCGGTAAAGCGAAAGGCCGATCGCCCCGGCGACGACGAAGAGCGCCATGGCAAGGCCGATGCGCAAGGCGGGATCGAGGCTGACGCCGCTGCCGGCAAGGGCGAAGATCATGGTCTGGGGAATGAACCCCAGCGTCGAGCCGGCGATGAAGGGCGCCGCCGGGACGCTGGAGACGCCGGCCGCCAGATTGGTCAGCAGGTTACTGCCGGCGGGGAGCAGGCGAATAAGGAGAGTCATGGAAAAGGGATTGTTGCGCAGGAATTCGTCGATCCGCCGGATGCGCGCCGAAAATCGCTTGCGGACCATGGCGCGGCCCAGGAGGCGCGCGTAGCCGAAGGCGATGACACAGCCGAATGCCGTGACCGCCAACGCCCAAGCCGTGCCGGCGACAAAGCCGAAGGCGTAACCGCCGAGAAAACTGACCACCTGGCGGGGCAGGCCGATGGACAAGAACAGCGCCGCCACGGCGATGAAAAGGATCTCGCCCAAAGCGCCCTGGCCGCGCACCTCGGCGTCGATCCAGGCCGTGTCGAGGGCGCTGCCCAGTCCCGTCCTCTCGAAGACCCAGGCGATGGCCGCCAGGGCCGCGATCAAGAGCAAGCCGCGCCACAGAATGCGCGGGTTCATGGCCGGTGGCTCCTTGGCCCTGGGGCGGAACCTGATGCGTCGTCCTTCCCGTCGTCCGCGATATCGGGGTTAAGGGGGCGGCGCTTAAGCCACATCACGCCCAAGAGATCGACGATACCGATCCACAAGCGATCCAGGACGCCGTACTTGGACGCTCCGGCGCCCCGTGGCCGGTGAGCGACCGCAACCGATACGACCCGACCGCCGCCGCGCATCATCAGGGCGGGCAGGAAACGGTGCATGTGGTCGAAGCGCGGCATGGCCAGAAAGGCGGCGCGCGGAAATACCTTCAGGCCGCAGCCGGTGTCCGGGGTTTGGTCCGCCAAGAGGCCGGCGCGGACGCGGTTGGCGATGCGCGACGATATCCATTTGAGGCGCGAATCCCGGCGCTTGGCGCGCTGGCCCGTGATCATCGGGCCGTCATCGCCCGCCCTTTCGGCGGCAAAGCGGGCAAGCAGCTTGGGAATGTCGGCCGGATCGTTCTGCCCATCGCCGTCAAGGGTTGCGATGAGCGGCGCCCGCGCCGCCTCGACGCCGCTCCAGATCGCCGCGCTCTGGCCGCAGGGCGAGCGGTGGCGCAGCCAGCGCAGGCGCGGGTGCTCGGCGGCCAGGGCGGCAAGGCGGGCGTGAGTCCCGTCGCCGCTGCAGTCGTCGACATAGACGATTTCGAATTCGGGACCATCGTCGAGGGCGGCGGCGATCTCTTCGATCAGGGGCCGCAGGTTCTCGGCCTCGTCCAAAACCGGCACGACAACCGAGAGTTCCGGCGGACCCGACGGCGGGGAGGGGGCGGCGTTCTTGGTCTGGGGCGCAGCCATGGTTCTCGAATACGGACTATCCGGTGCTTGGAAGGCCGGTTATGGCATGCCCGCCGCGACGCGGCAAATCCCTTTGCGCCGCGTGGCGGAAACCGAAGCGCTCCGCTTCTTCGGGTTGTCGACCATATGTTTCGGTTGACGACGGGCGCCGTGGATGATTGATAGATCGACCGGCAAGTGGAGACGAGACGGTCTTGGACCAATCGGATACCTTGGAACAGGCGGCGCAATTCGCCCGCCAGGCGCTCAACCTCATGGAGGAGAGGGCGATCGCCGCGACCCCCGATAACTTCACCATCTGGTATCTATACTACGCTGGCCGGGAACCGAAAATGAACCAGGCCCTGGATGCGCTGCTCCAGGGCGACGCGGCGATCAGCGAGGAGCGCTGCGCCGAGATCCACCGGGAATTCCTTTCTGGCCAAGACGTAAGCGCCGTCGTCCACGAAGCCGCCACCGTGATCAAGCAGGAATTGAACGAAATCCTCAAACGGTTGGGGACCGCTGGCGACGACGCGGCCCAGTACGGGCGCACCTTGGACACTTTCGCCGAACAAGTCGCGGGCGCCGACGACGGCGAAGCGCTGGGCACCGTCCTTTCCGACATCGTCACGGCGACCCGCGCCATGGAGCGCCAGAACAACGATCTGGAACAGCAGCTCGCTACGTCGTCGTCCGAGATTTCCAGCCTGCGCGAGGACCTGGAAGACGTCCGGCGCGAGGCGATAACCGACGCCATGACCGGCATCTTCAACCGTCGGTTTTTCGACATACGACTTCGCGAGGAGGCCACGGCAGCCGAGGAGAACGGCCGCGACCTGTGCCTTCTCATGATCGATATCGACAATTTCAAGAATTTCAACGACACCTTTGGTCATCTGATTGGTGACCTGATCTTGAAATTATTGGCGAACATGCTCACCGACACCATCAAGGGCCGCGACACCGCATCGCGATACGGCGGAGAGGAATTCGCCGTCATCTTGCCCGAGACCAGTTTGCAGAATGCCTTCAAGGTCGCCGAGACCATCCAGAACCGGATTAAGGAAAAGGAACTCAAGAACAGGTCAACGGGCGAGAACATGGGCCGCGTCACCGTCTCCATCGGCGTCGGGTGCTACCTGCCGGGAGAGGACCTGTCCGATTTCATCGCCCGCGCCGATAAGGCGCTATACACCGCCAAGCACGCCGGACGCGACCGCGTGGTGACGGAACGCCTGACAACAGACACCAAGAAGGCCGCCAAAACTTAGCGCGCTGGCGGGGCATCGAAGTTCTCTAGTGGATAGAATCCGATATATGGGATCATGACCCGAAGACGGTTCAGATTGGCCCGCCTCTATGTGCGGCTTCGGCGTATCATTCGCAACGACCAGCTTACCTTGTCGATCCTGGGCTTCGTCGTCGGCGCCGCGGCGGGGGGGGGCGATCATCGGATTCCGCGAGGCCATCGGCCTGTTCCAAACGGTCTTTTTCACCACCGGCAGCGAGCGCCTATACCTTTACGTCCAGAATCTGCCGTGGTGGCGGGTCCTGTTGGCGCCGGCGGTGGGTGGGCTGATCGTCGGCGCGCTGGTGCATCGCCTCATGCCCGGCCAGCGCCCCCAAGCGGTGGCCGACGTGATCGAGGCGGCGGCCCTGCGCGGCGGACGCATGTCGGCCAGGAACGGAATGGCCGCCGCCCTGATCAGCGCCGTCTCGCTTGGCGTCGGCGCCTCGGCCGGGCGCGAGGGACCGGCGGTCCATCTGGGCGCCACCTTCGGCGGCTGGTTGGCCGACCGCCTCCACCTGACGCGGTCCAATTCACGGACGCTTCTTGGCTGCGGCGTCGCCGCCGCGGTGGCGGCGTCGTTCAACGCCCCCATCGCCGGGGCGCTGTTCGCCACCGAAGTGGTGGTCGGACACTACGCGCTGCGCGCCTTTGCCCCCATCGTCATCGCCAGCGTCACCGGCACCGTGATCTCGCGGGTCTATTTCGGCGACTTCCCCGCCTTCGCCCTGACCCATTCGGGAATCACCTCGATCTGGGAATACCCGGCTTTTCTCGGTCTCGGGGTGGCCTCGGCGATCACGGCCATCGCCTTCATGCGCGGCGTCGGACTGGCGGCGGCCATGGCCGAAAAGTCGCGTCTGCCGGTGTGGCTGCGCCCGGCGGCGGCGGGCCTGGCGATAGGGGCCCTGGCCATTGCCTTCCCCCAGGTGCTGGGGGTCGGCTACGGCGCCACCGAGGCGGCGCTCAAGGTGGTCTTTCCGTTCTGGCTTTTGGTGGCGCTGTTATTCGCCAAGGTCGCGGCGACGGCGCTATGCCTGGGGTTTCGCTTCGGCGGCGGCGTGTTCAGCCCGTCCCTGGTCATCGGCGCCATGCTTGGCGGCGCCTACGGGTTCGCCGTCACCGCGCTGATGCCGGCGCTGTCGTCCGGACCCGGTGCCTACACCATCGTCGGCATGGGGGCGGTGGCATCAGCGGTGTTGGGAGCGCCCATCTCGACGACCCTGATCATCTTTGAGATGACCGGCGACTACGCGCTTACCGTGGCGGTCATGGTGGCGGTGGTGGTGGCCTCGGTCATCACCCAGAACTTCTACGGCCAGTCATTTTTCGCCAAGCAGTTGGAGCAGCGCGGCTACGACCTCAAGGAAGGCTTCGAATCGGCCCTGTTGCGGGCCCTCGACGTGAGCCAAGTGATGGCCCACGACAGCGGTATCGTACGCCCCGAGACCAACCTGCCCACCGTGCGCGCCAGATTGCAGGCCAGCGCGGCGGGCCAGCTTTTCGTCGTCGACGAGGGCGGCCGCCTGTTCGGCACCATCACCCTGGCCGACCTGAGCGAGGCCGCCTTCGACCAAGCGGTGGACACTTTGATCAACGCCGGTGACGTGGCGCGGCCGACGCCCTCGACCCTGACCGCCGGCGACGACCTGGAGACGGCGCTCAAGCTGTTCCGCAGCACCGGCGAGCCCCACATCGCCGTGGTCGAGGACGCGGACACCTTGGTTTTCCTGGGCTGTGTCCACGAACGGGACGTGATGAACGCCTACAACCGCGCCCTGGTCGAAAGCCGGCGCGAGGAACGCGGCGGCTGAGGGTTATTTGTTTATGTGCGGCACCAGTCCGCGCACAAACAAATTACCCTTCATAAATCGCGTTTCATCTTCAGCCAGTCGTAGCGGCTGATCGACGGCACGTCGTAGCGCTGGATGGCCAGGTCGCCGGTATCGAGGTGCAGCACGTCAAGGGGAATGGCCGCGCCGGGACCGCCCTGACCCCACACCTTGCGCAGGAAATCGGCCAGGCCGTCGACCCGCTTACCGCCGACGCCGACGATGACGTCGCCGGCCTTGAGACCGGCTTTTTCGGCCGGGCCGCCGGGGGAGACGCGGCGCACCAGGACACGGCCGCCGGCCTCGGCGGTGGTGACCCCGAGCCAGGGGCGCTGCGGCTGCGCCGACCGGCCGCTCTCGATCAGATCGGCCAGGATCGGCTTGAGCCGGTCGATGGGAACGAACATGTTGCCGGGCAGAGGTTCCTGGCCCTCCGCGGCAACGTTGATATAGAGCGAGCCAATGCCGAGCAGGAGACCGTCGACACCGACCAGGGCGGCGCCGCCGAACTGGGGATGGGGCGGCGAGGTCAGGATGGCGTCTTCGAGCAGGTACTCCCAATAGCCCGCATAAGGGCGCCTGGCGATAACGATGCCCGGCGTGATGGGGCGCGGCCCGATACTCACCGCCACCACCGGATTTCCGGCCGCCAGATCAGACGAGTCCCCCATGCGCATGGGCTTGACCGCCAGGGGCCGAACGGCGCGCAGGAGGCCGAAGCCGGTGTCGTGGTCGTAACCGACGACCTTTGCCTCCACCGTGTCGCCGCTGGGGATGACCAGTTCGGTACGCTCGGCCTCCAAGATTAGGTAACCGATGGTCAGCACCAATCCCTCGGCATCAATAACGACGCCGCTGCCGACGCGCCGGGTGCCCAGGCTGCCCGCCGTGCGGGCGTCGGCGGCAATCTCGGAGCGCACCATCACCATGGCGCCCAGAACGTCGGCCAGTTCGACCTTCGGTCCCTTTTCCTGGGCCGCCGCGAGGCCCGGGACCACGATGAAGAGTGCCAGGACCGCCGCGGCGATCCGCGACTGAAGACGCCGGGCTCGAGTGCTGGGAACGGTCATGGGCCATCCCTCCAATGGATAGGGTTCACTTCCACTATGTAATATCACCGGGGCTGGAGAAAAGAGGTTTCGGTCATTTGATCGTACCGGTACCACGCAGGGGCCATCTGGTCGGCGGGCGGGTGAGGGGCGGCTCCCCCTAGGCTCTGTACTCAATTAGGGGATTCACAAATTGGTTTTGATGTGATTCAAAGTCTCTAACGAGAAGGAGGC
>JASLLZ010000116.1 GCA_030746775.1 Rhodospirillales bacterium
CTCTCTGCTGTCCTCATCGCCGCAATCGTCATATGGTGGATTAATTGAGTCTGGAGCCTAGGATTTCCTATGGACGGCACCAGCCCGCACCCCCTCCCGGCCACCCATGGCATTGTAACCTGGGGGTGGCCGGGAGGGGGTGCGGGCTGGTGCCGCGCTGACCAAACCTATCTTATCCCTTGAACCTGCTTACCGGCACGCCTTCGATGCCGACGTCGACGGAAAAGACGCCTCCCGATTGGGGATAGGCCGCCAAGACCTCGGCCGACAGCCCGACGCGCTTGGTGGTGATGTAGAGTGTCTTGAGATCGGGTCCCCCGAAACAGCACATGGTGGGCGCCGGCACCGGCATCTCGATCCACCCGTCAAGCGTGCCGTCGGGCCGGAAGCGATTGATCCGCCCGGCGCTGATGCCGCTGCTCCAATAACAGCCCTCCACATCCACCGCCGCCCCGTCGGGGCGGCCGATGGCATCCGTCGGTTCCGCAATCAGCCGCCGCTGACCCAAGGAGCCGCCGACCATGTCGTAGTCATAGGCATGGATGAAGCACAGGCGCGTATCGGAGTGATAAAGCGTCAGGCCGTCGGGGCTCCAAGCCAAGCCGTTGGAAACGATGAGCCCATCGGCCATCTTGTGGCACGATCCGTCCACATCGAGTCGGTAAAGCGCCGCCACCGCTTCCTTGTCGGCGCGATCGTCCATGGAGCCGGCCCAGAACCGGCCATCCGGTCCGACCTTGCCGTCGTTGAGGCGATTGTCGGGCCGGTCGGGTTCGGGATCGACGATGAAGGTCAGCGACCCGCCTTCGAAGTCAAAAAAATGAAAGCCGTTCTTCAAGGCAACCACCGCCCCGCCCCCTTCGCGCAGGCCAAGCGAACCGATTGGCGCCGGCATGGGCCATGACCGGACGGCGCCCGTCGCCGTGTCCAAACGGTGAATCGCGGGGGCCAGAATATCGACCCGGTAAAGGGCGCCTTCCTCGGCGCACCAGACGATGCTTTCTCCCAGTTCATCCCTGGCGTCGAGGATGCAGCGGACTTCCTTTCCCGCGAGCGTGTTGTCCATTTTACGCCGGCCCCCCTCCGATGCCAGTCCTTCGCCCGATCATAGAGCGACGACGGGCAACGCGCCACGGCGAGCGGCGGGACTCAATCGAGCGCCCGGACAAGACGAAACCCACCCCCATAGCTGCGCAGACCGGCTTTCAGTTTGCTCCGGTTCGCCGAGCGGACGATCCACGGCAGGTTGATCCACGATCCGCCACGATAAACCCGCCGCGCACAGTTCGCTTTGCCTTGCCATGCGCCGCCATCAGTCGGTGCCCCGTCATAGGTATCATGCCAGCAGTCTGCGACCCATTCCCAGACGTTGCCAAGCATATCGTGCAGACCGAATTCGTTGGGAAGGAAACTTCCCACCGGAGCGGTTTGGGCGTAACCGTCGTCACAGTTGTGGCGTGCCCAGGGGAATTCCTCGTTAACAAGCTTACCGAATTGGTCGTGGGCATTGGCGTATCCGCAGGCGACATCCGGGTTATCGCCCCAGAAACGCGCCGTTGTCGTGCCGCCGCGTGCCGCGTATTCCCATTCGGCCTCGGATGGCAGGCGATAGGGTTTCCCGGTCCTTCGCGAGAGCCACGCGCCATAGGCGCGGGCGTCTTCCCAATTCACGCAGACCACCGGGTCTGTGTCGGTTTGCCGGTAGCCGGCGTTGCGCCAGTCCCGCGCCTTCCCCTTTTCCGCCTTCTTGTCGATCGCGAACCAGTATTGACATCCCTCGCTCATGACAAATGCGGTCTGTTTTATGAAGTCAGCGAACTGGCCTCGCGTCACCTCGAACTTGCCGATGGCGTAGGGCTTCGCAATGGTGACCCGATGGCGCGGCCCTTCGTCTTTTTCTCGGCGCCACTCGCTTGACGGCGAACCCATCTCGAAGTCGCCGTCCGGCATCACCATCATTACGGGGCAATCATCGCAATCCTTGAACTCTTGGCCCGGATCTTTGGCCGCCGGCGCCCGGGAGTCCCTTTGCAGAACCTCAAGGATGTTCCGATAGCTTCTTTCCCGCGCGTGCTGGAGGGCGGTTTTCCCTTGACGGTCAGCCAAGTCAATGCGCGCCCCGGCTTCAACCAGCAGGCCGACGACCTCCGTGTGATCGGGTCCACCATCGCCAAGGATGACCGCCTCAAGCAAAGCCGTCCAACCCAGGTTGTTGACGTGATCGAGGGGCGATCCCGCCGCGATGAGGGTCGCGACGACGGCAACGTGGCCCAGATGAGCAGCGGCGATCAGGGCAGTGCCTTGGTAGGGGCTTGTCTCCGCGCCGGGGTCGCCGCCGAGTCCTATCGCCAGATTGAGCATGTCGATATCGTTGGCGACGGCGGCAATGGTGATGGCGTCATAGCGCTGGTTGTCGAAGGCGCGGGGGTCGGCACCGCCCCTTATGAGCTCGCGGACGGCTTCTTCATGTGACGCGAAGACGGCGACGTGCAGGGGTGAGCGCCCAGCCGCGTCGCGCGCGTTGGGATCGGCGCCTGTACGGAGAAGCGATCGGATCGCGCCCGCGTCATTCACCGCGGCGGCCGCGAACAATCCACGATAGGCCTCGATGTCGGCGCCGCTCGGCGGGGTTTGCGCGGCGGCCGATTGGTTCATGAGTAAAATGAACACCGGTAGGATAATCATCCGCCACAGGCTAGGGCCAAGGCCGGAGCATCTTGGATTGGTGGCCCGACGCTGCCATATGTAAAACGATCTCATGGCGCACAGTTTACCGGCTAATCCCGGAAGGGAAAGAAGTGATGGGAACGGGCCGTTGCACATCTTCTTCGGCAAGACACCGGCGGAGCGTGTTTAATCGTCGGATGTGGAAAGGGATTCGCTTCGGCCTGCTGCTGACGTTCCTTGTTCAACCGCCCGCCATGGCGCAGACGAAGGTCGATCTCGAACTGGTCTTGATGGCGGACGGTTCGGGAAGCATCGACGACGACGAGTTCCTGTTACAGCGCCACGGTTATGCCCGTGCCTTGCGCGATCCCCGCATCATAGACGCCATTCGCTATGGCCCGCTGGGCCGCATCGCCCTCTCTTATGTGGAGTGGAGCGGACCCGACCTGCACGTCCCCATCGTACCCTGGACCCTGATCCGTACCAAAGCGGACATTGCCGCGTTCGCCGACGTGCTTTTGAACTGGCCGCGCGAACTCTACGGCGGAGGCACGGCTGTCGGAGACGCCATTCTGTACGGTGCCCAATCGATTGAAACCAACCGGTTCGCGGGACGGCGGCGCGTCATCGACATTTCAGGCGACGGCCCCGACAGGAACGGACTGCCCGCCGCCATGGGTCGCGATCAGGCGGTGGCCCGGGGAATGACGGTAAACGGCTTGCCGATCCTCGAAGGTTCCCTGTGGCTCAACGATTTCTTCACCGATAACGTGATTGGCGGGCCGGGAGCCTTTTCCATCCCGGCGCGCGGATTCAAGGACGTCTACGTCGCCATCCGCAAAAAACTGATTCGCGAAATCGCCGGCAATTTCCAGAACACCAGTGTCCTGGATCAGAAGTTCGTGGCCTATACGACGGCCTTCCGAGTTCATCCGGCTAGGCGCGGGGCGCGCCGTGATGGGGACCATCACAAGCGCCGCGCAACGACGCCGGGGGGCTCGGAAGGCCGCCCTTCGGGTCGCTTTTCCCGCCCCCTCGGTACGTCAGGGAAGCTAGCCGATGCAAAGGCATCGCCCGCGCCTCCCTTCCTGCCGAGCGAACGGGAAAAGCGATCGTATAGGCCACGACCTTCTGATCCAGGACACTAGCTGCCGCCCGCCGGCTTGGCGCCCGGTGTCCATGACTTCACCGCCACCGCCTTGCCGGTCTGCGAGCGCATCATCTTGGGCTTCACCACTTGCTTCAGGTCCGGCGCCTCCTCGCCGCGGACGAACGACAGCCGCATGGCGTCGAGAGTAATCTCGGTCCCCCGGCCCCTTTTCAGGGCCTTGCGGAAGGCCTCGGTTTCCTTGGCCATGCGGGTCAAGGATTCGGCCGAGTGGTGGCCGAAGCGTCGCCAGATGGAATACAGGAAGGCCTCGGCATGTTCGGGCAGGAACAGGTTACTATCGACGTGGGGCCGGCCCTTGGCGAAGACCTTGAAGATGTTTGGCTCGACGGGGCCCATCTCCTCGGCGACGAAGACAGCCGGCATGAGCGTGCGCCCTTTGAAGGCAACGACGTAATAGCCATGGGACAGGTACAAGAGGCGTTGGAGCTTCTGCGGTTGCAGATATTCGTTATGGTTCAGCGCCTGATCGGCAAACCATATCGCCACGTCAACGGCGGTTTCTATGTCGGCCGGCATGGGACCTCCCGATGGTCGCCAGCATACTTGCCTGTGTCGGAGACTAAATATAGGCTCTGCCCCGGCGTCGCCACAAGATTTACGTCATGAATTTTCGTGCGGGCATCTAGGAACGGGACCATGAAAATCGATGGCGAACAGCGCATTGCCGCGGCCCGCGAGGACGTGTGGACGGCCCTGAACGACCCCCAATCGCTGCGCCTGTGCATCCCCGGCTGCGACAGCCTGGAAAGGATTTCGGGAAACGAGTTTGACGGCGCGGTGACCGCCAAGGTGGGGCCGGTAAAGGTATCCTTCGGCGGCCGGGTGACGCTTTCCGATATCGACCCGCCCAACGCCTACACCCTCAGCGGCGAAGGCAAGGGTACGGCCGGTTTCGCAAAAGGCGAGGCAAGCGTGCGGTTGCGCGAGGACGGTGGCGAGACGGTAGTCTCCTACACCGCCAAGGCGCTCGTCGGTGGAAAATTGGCCCAGGTGGGATCGCGCCTCATCGAAGGCACGGTACGCAAGCTGGCCGGGCAGTTCTTCGCCAACCTCAATGAACATCTGGCGGCCGAAGAGGAAATCCTGGCCGCGCCGGCACCACAGGCCGGCGCCACGGCATTAACCGGTATTAGCCCGAGAACCTGGACCGTGGCATTGATTTTCCTTGCCGCCCTGCTGGCATGGCTTTTCGCCACAACGGGTAATTGACCATGACCGACAACGAAGCCGTCTTGGCCCAGGCTCGGGCCTGGCTGGCGGATGGCAAAGGCGTCGCCCTGGCCACGGTCATCGGCACCTGGGGTTCGTCGCCCCGGCCGCCGGGCAGCCTTCTGGCGGTCAACGCCGAACGCGATTTTGTCGGCTCGGTCTCGGGCGGCTGCATAGAGGGCGCCGTCATTATCGAAGCCGTCGGCGCCATTGCCGATGGCGAGCCGCGCCTCCTCGACTTCGGCATCAGCGACGAACAGGCGTGGGAGGTCGGATTGTCGTGCGGCGGCGAGATGAAGGTTTTCGTCGAGAAGGCGCCGGCGGCGGCGATCCTCGACGGCCTCCTCGGGGAACGCCCCGTGGCCCTGGCGACGCGCATGGAAAGCGCCACCCACGCACTGGTCCGGCCGCGCTCCCAAGACGGCGACTTCGCCCTCGGCGAGGCGGCATTGGCGGCGGCGCGCCAAGCCCTGACGGAAAACCGCTCCACCACCCTCGATGACCCTGGGGGATCCCTCTTCGTGACCGTCTTCAACCGGCCGCTGCGCATGATTGTCGTCGGTGCCGTGCACATCGCCCAAGCCCTCGCCCCCATGGCGGCCAGCGCCGGCTTTGAGGTTACCGTGGTCGACCCGCGCCGCACCTTTGCCACCGACGCACGCTTTCCCGCCGTCGCGCTGCGTCACGATTGGCCCGACGACGCCTTGGCCGAGTTGCGGCCGGACGCCCGCACTGCGGTGGTGACCCTGACCCACGACCCAAAGCTTGACGATCCGGCCCTGATCGCGGCCCTGGCATCGGATGCCTACTACGTCGGTGCCTTGGGCAGCCGCAAAACCCACGCCAAGCGCCTGCAACGGTTGCGCGCCGCCGATTGTTCGGAAGAGGGGCTTGGACGCATCCACAGCCCGGTGGGACTGGCGCTGGGCGGTCGCAAGGCAACCGAGATCGCCGTCTCCATCCTGGCCCAGGCGGTCGCCGCCTGCCACGGCCGGGATAAGGACTTCTAGCAGGCTGCTGAAAAAGTCCTTTTCGTAGCCATTATCCTTCGACACGGGCCTTCGGCCCGGCTCAGGATGAGGTGCAACCCTTTGATTTTCCTCATCGGGAGGAGCGAGCGTGAGCGAGCGTCTCGAAGGATTGCTTGCACCAACCTCGTTTTTCAGCAGCCTGCTAGAGCAAATCCCGAGCAGATGGAATCATCTGCGACGACAAATTTGCGGTAAAAACAAGAAGCTAAATCATTTTCGATGAACGCATGTGAACGAAAATTGCTTTAGCCGCCCATAATCAGAGGTTGACGCTAATGGTGCCGCCGCGAACCGCCTCGGTGCCGGCAATGGCCTTGGCGTTGCTCTCGTACGTGTCGATCGCCCTGAACAAGAGCCCGGCAAAGAACGCCGCCCCCGAAACGCCACCGGTATTGGTGGCTTGGTTGATCTCGAAAATGGCGGCAAAGGTCTGACTTGTGGAGCTTACACTCTGGGCCAGGGGATTGCGGACGGGGCCCCGATTGCGGTCCTGGGAGCGACGTCCCTGGCCGTAGTCCTGATACAAGAAATGGGAGTCTTCATAGGATATCCCGGCGGACGGGGCCAACGCCTCGACCGGCGCCGAACCCACCGTGGCAACGTTACGCGTGCCGGCAGGCTGACGCGCCCCGGAATGGGGCGCCAAAACCCCGGTAGGAGCCGATTTAACGACTTGAGCCATACCCGTCCCACACTCAGGCCATGACCCGACCACCAAACCCCTTTAATGGCCGATCCGCCTGACGCCTATAATTATATCAAAATTTGGTGCTAAAATACCAGAAAATCAACTCTTTTCAGAATCACGGGGATATTCGCCTCATCGCCGCCGATCGGCCGCGCGCTCGGACCACAGCCGCTCGATATAAGCGATCACCACCGTCGCGGCGCCGTAACTGTATAAATCGTTGTGGCCGGCCGCGTCCAACCACCGGTGTTCCTTGGGTTGTGCCGCCGCCGCGAACAGTCGGCGACCGAAACGAATCGGAACCACCCGATCGCGGCCGCCGTGGATAATCAGCAATGGCGCGCCGATGGCGGCGATCTTGGCCATCGAGTCGAAGCGGTCCTTGACCATCCAGCGGGCGGGAACGAAGGGATAGTGCGTCTGGGCCACGTCGGCGAGGGTCGAGAAAGGCGCTTCCAGGACGACCGCGGCAACCGGTTCGCTGGCCGCCCGCCGGTGGGCCAACTCGACGGCAATGCCGGAACCCAGGGATTCGCCATACAGAACCGCGTCGGCCGGCTGGGCGCCGTGTTCCACCAGAAAGTCGAGGGCGGCCCGGCCGTCGGCGTAGAGGCCGTCTTCGGTCGGCGAACCCGGATTGCCCGCATAGCCCCGATAACTGACCAGGAGGACACCCAGACCGGAGTCCAGATAGGGCCGAATCTTATCGCCCCGGTTGCCGATATTCCCCGCATTGCCGTGAAAATACACCACCGTCGCCTTGCCAGCCTTCGCCGGCCGGTACCAAGCCAGCAGGCGCAGTCCGTCGTCGGTGATCAGGCTAACCGCGTCCATCTCCGCAACGCCGCTGGCCACCGGTGAGGGAATCATGGAATCAGGGTGATACAAGAGGTTGCGCTGAAAGACAAAAAGCGCCGCCACGAAAAAAATGTAGACGCCCGTGACCGTGGCAATCAGATTCGTCATGGAATGGTCCCTCTTGCACCCTTGCACCGGCGACCCGGCATTCCCATTATGGGGGCCCATTATGGGGCAAGGTCCCGTTCCGGAAAATATCGGATGCAGAACGCCGTTCCCAATCAATCTTTCTCCGCCGCCGTGCGCCTCCATCAGGCTGGACGGCTGCGCGAGGCCGAACAAGAGTATCGTCGCGCCTTGAGCCAAGTTCCGCGCCACGGCGAGGCAATGCGGCTGCTCGGCCTGTTGTTGTGCCAATCAGGCGACGCCGACCAAGGAATGCGCCTGTTGCGCAAGGCGGTCAAGGTCGCCAAGCAAAACCCGAACGCGTATCTAAGCCTCGCCGAAGTCCTCGCCGGTCAGGGAAATTTCCGCGACGCCGTCACCAGTTATCGCAAGGCGGCCGGTTTGGTTCCTGATAACCCACTGGTCCGGGGCGGGCTTGGCTTCGCGCTACTCCATTCGGGGCGTCTCACCGACGCCATCAAGGCCTTTCGCAAGGCGGTATCCCTTGATAGCCGCAACGCCGACCTGCATGTCGGACTGGGCAACGCGCTCAGGCAGTTCGGCGACTTGGCGGGCGCCTTGGACTCGTATGGACAAGCCGTCGTGCTCAGGCCCGACTATGCCGAGGTCTATACCAACCTGGGCAACGTCGCCATCGAACTGGGCGACCTGGACCAAGCCGTCAGCCATCATCGCCGCGCCGCCGAGCTCAAGCCCGATCTGGCCCAGGTCTATCACAACCTCGGCGGCACCTATCGCACGGCGCGCGACCACGAGAAAGCGGCCGAAGCGTTCGGCCAGGCCCGCAAGCGCGACCCGGACAACTTCGACACCCTGATGGCGCTCGGCGCCGTGCTAAAGGACCTGGGACGGATGGAAGAAGGACTTGAGTGCCTGCGCCATGCCTATGCCCTCAAGCCGGGTGATCCGGACTGCACGACGCTGATGGTGTTGATTGTGCGTCAGATCGAGGGCGTGGACGCGGACGTAAAGCATATCGCCGATGCCGTCGTCGAGCCCGCCCAGCGCGCCGACGCCCTCGCCTCCCTGGCCAGCACCTTGGAAACCATGAACAGCCTGGACGACGCCGGCGAGGCGGCGCAAGAAGCCTTGGCCATCGACGCCAACCATCCGTTGGCCATCGTGGTCGCCGCCCGGCTGGAGCGCCGCTCCGGCAACGCCGCCGCCGCTCGCGACCGTCTGCAGGCTCTTGAGGAGCAAAACGGCACCCTGGACGCGGCCGGCTACACGGTCCTTGGCCAGGCCCACGACCGGCTAGGCGAATACGACGATGCCTTCAACGCCTTCGACCAGGCCAAGCAAAGCACTCGCGACGAGTTGGGGGACGAGAGCTCACCATGGCGCGACAACTTTCTCAAACACGTGCGCACCTTCCGCGCCTGGTACAGCGCCGAAAAGGCGGCCGGCTGGTCGTCGCCGCCCGCCTCGCCCGACCTGATCCACCCCATATTTTTCGTCGGCTTTCCCCGTTCGGGCACAACCCTCTTCGAACATATGCTCGACAGCCACCCCAATCTGGTCACCACCGGCGAGACCCAGATATTGGGGCGCCTGCAACTCATCATGCCATCGCTTCTCAAGCACGCCGGCGAATCCCCGCAAATCCTCGACGATCTGGATGACGCCGAGATCGAGACCCTGGGCCGGTGGTATCTGGACGAGGTGGCGCGCCACACCGGCACCAAGGCGACGGACAAGCGCTTCGTCGACAAAATGCCGCTCAACATCGTGGAGTTGGGCTTCGTGCGGCGGGTCTTTCCGTCGGCTCCGGTGATCGTGGCGCTGCGCGATCCGCGTGACGTCATCCTCAGTTGCTTCATGCAGAACTTCCGCGTCAACCAGGCGATGGCCCATTTTCTTACCATCGAGGGAACGGCGCGTCTCTATGCGGCGGTCATGGAGCTGTGGCTCCACTACCGTTCGGACGCGGGCCTCAACGCCATCGAATACCGCTACGAGGATCTGGTCGCCGATACCGAAGGAACGGCACGGCGGATATTCGACTTCCTTGGCGAGCCGTGGGACGAAAGCGTCCTCCAATACCAGAGCCGCGCCAGCGAGCGCTTCGTCAGCACGCCGAGCTACGCCGACGTGTCGGCCCCCATTTACGACCGCAGCATCGGGCGTTGGCGCAACTATGCCCGACAGTTGGCCCCGGCACTGCCCATCGTGGCGCCCTTCGTGCGCGAATTCGGCTATAGCGAGGAATGAACCGG
>JASLLZ010000117.1 GCA_030746775.1 Rhodospirillales bacterium
GGCCTCCTTCTCGTTAGAGACTTTGAATCACATCAAAACCAATTTGTGAATCCCCTAATTGAGTACAGAGCCTAGGGAAGCAATGGTTTTCGTGCTCACGATGTCGTGTGGAAAGAGAAAATAGTGAGGACTCCGCCTCGGCCACGCCAAAAATCGCATGTCAGGCGCTGGGCGCGTCGATTTATATGTCGGGAGGGGGCACCGACGGGACAGGTGCCGGGCGCCGAATGGCTTGGAGGGGGCGTTCAGAAGCGCCCTTTCGGCCATTCTTTTTCCGTTTCGCGGTTGAAACGTCGTGCGACCCCGTGATAGAGGGGGACAGCGTTGGATGAGAAAATTTTGAGATTTCGAGGACCAGACCGACGGTCCACGAACCAATCAACAAAAAAATATGGCCGATAGGGCCCCGAACGGAACGGGGAACGAGAAACATCCACGTAAACAAGGAAACGAGGAAATATCGAATGTTTGACCTGAGGTCATTACTGGCCGCCGTCGTGGTTGCCACAATTCCGCTTGCCGCCGTCACGGGGTCGCCGGCGAAGGCCGCCGAAGCCATTCGTATCGGCGAACTCAACAGTTACACGGGCCTGCCCGCCTTCACCCTGCCGTACCGCCAGGGCTGGCAGCTTGGCCTTGACGAAATCAACGCCGGCGGCGGCGTGCTGGGCCGGCCGCTGGAAGTCATCTCGCGCGACGACGGGGCCAAGCCCGGCGACGCCGTTACCGTAACCAACGAGCTGATTTCCAAGGAACGCGTCGCCCTTGTCTTCGGTACGCTTCTGTCCCATGTCGGGTTGGCCGTCTCGGACGTTGCCAAGCAGAAAAAGGTGGTGTTCATCGCCGCCGAGCCGCTGTCCGACACCATCGCCTGGTCGAAAGGCAACCGCTACACCTTCCGCCTGCGTCCGGGCACTTACGTGCAGGCGGCGATGCTGGCCGAAGAGGCCGCCAAGTTGCCCGCCAAGCGCTGGGCCACGGTGGCGCCCAACTATGAATACGGCAAGTCGGCGGTGGCTGCCTTCAAGCAGATCCTTTCGGCCAAGCGTCCCGATATCCAATGGGTCGGCGAGCAGTGGCCGGCGCTGTTCAAGCTCGATGCCGGACCGACGGTGCAGGCCCTGGCCAAGGCCGGACCCGATGCCATCTTCAACGTCACTTTCGGCTCGGACCTGACCAAGTTGGTCCGCGAGGGCAAGCTGCGCGGCCTGTTCGACGGGCGAGAGGTGGCGAGCGTTCTGTCCGGCGAACCCGAATGGATCGATCCCCTCAAGGACGAGGCGCCCAAGGGCTGGATCGTCACCGGCTATCCCTGGTACGACATCCAAACGCCGGCCCATACGGCGTTTAAGGACGCCTATATGGCGAAGTTCAAGGATTACCCCCGTCTCGGCTCGGTGGTCGGTTATGCCACCATCAAGGCGGTGGCCGCGGCCATTGCAAAGGCGGGATCGACGGACACCGAAAAACTGATTGCCGCGTTCCGCGGCTTGAAGATCGGCACCCCCATCGGACCTATAACCTTCCGCCCCGCCGACCAACAGAGCACCATGGGAACCTACATCGGCCGCCTGATGGTAAAGGACGGCATGCCGCGCATGGTGGGTTGGCGCTTCGGCGATGGCGCCGATTACTTGCCCAGTGAGGCCGAAGCGGCCAAGATGCGGCCGGCGGACTGAGGCGGTGGCGGGCGGCGCCGGGCGCCGTTCGTCCCCGACAAAACAAATGCCGAGCGGCCCTTGAGCTTCTATTTCATCCAGTTCCTCACCGGCCTTGCCGGCGCGTCGTCGCTGTTTTTGGTCGCGGCGGGGCTTTCGATCATCTTTGGCGTGACGCGCGTCGTCAACTTCGCCCACGGCTCGTTTTACATGCTCGGCGCATACATCGCCTTTACCTTGGTGCGGTGGTGGGAAGGCGGCGCGTTGGGTTTTTGGGGCGCCGTCGTCGGCGCCGCCATCGCCGTCGGCGTCGTCGGCACGGCGGTTGAGGTGGCTCTCCTGCGCCGCATCTACCGCTCGCCCGAACTTTACCAATTGGTCGCGACCTTCGGTGTCGTGCTGGTGGTTCAGGACGTGACCTTGGCGGCGTGGGGACCCGAAGACCTGTTGGGACCCCGTGCCCCGGGCCTGGAAGGGGCGGTCGTTATCCTGGGCCACAGCCTGCCCCAGTTCGACATTGTTCTGATCGTTCTCGGGCCGGTGGTGCTGGGCGCGCTGTGGGTGGTGCTTCACCGCACGCGCTGGGGGGTGCTGGTGCGGGCCGCGACCGAAGATCGGGAGATGGCGGGGGCCCTGGGCGTCAACCAGAAATGGCTGTTCACCAGCGTTTTCTTTCTCGGCGCCTTTCTCGCCGGCCTCGGTGGCGCCGTGCAGTTGCCACGCGAGCCGGCCAACCTGCTCATGGACCTCAACATCATTGCCGAGGCCTTCGTCGTCGTCGTCGTCGGCGGCATGGGCAGCATTACCGGCGCCTTCCTGGCCGCCGTCCTCATCGCCGAGCTGCAGGCTTTCGGCATCCTCGTCTTTCCCGAGATCACACTGGTCTTGTTGTTCCTGGTCATGGCCGTCGTCCTGGTCGTGCGGCCGTGGGGGCTGATGGGCCGCGCCGAGGACGCGCCCGGGGGCGCGGCCCACGACCCGGGGCCGCCCTACCAGCCCGCCGGCCGCTTTCCGACCCTGGCCGCCGCCGGCCTGGTGGCGCTGTTGGCCGTATTGCCGGCGGTGGCGGGGGACTATGCCCTTCAGGTGTTGAGCGAGATTTTCATCTTCGCCGTCTTTGCCGTCAGCCTGCACTTTATTTTGGGTGTCGGCGGCATGATCTCGTTTGGCCACGCCGCCTATCTCGGTCTCGGGGCTTATGGCGCGGCGCTTGCTGTCCGGCACCTTGGCGCGCCCATGGAAGCGGCCTTGCTGGCGGCGCCCTTGGTCGCCGGAGCGGGGGCGCTGGTGTTCGGGTGGTTCTGCGTTCGTCTGTCAGGGGTGTATCTCGCCATGCTGAGCCTGGCCTTCGCCCAGATCGCCTGGTCGGTGGTCTTTCAGTGGTACGATTTCACCGGCGGCGACAACGGTATCCTCGGCGTTTGGCCGTCGGCCTGGGCTACCGCCGCGGCGCCATATTATTACCTGACCCTGGCCCTGGCGGTTCTTGCCGTGGCGGCCTTGCGCCGCGTCGTCTTCGCCCCCTTCGGCTACACCCTCCGGGCGGTCCGCGATTCACCGCTGCGCGGCGACGCCATCGGTATCGACGTGCGCCGGGTACGCTGGTTGGGCTTCGGGCTGGCGGGCGCGGCGGCTGGACTGGCTGGCGGTCTTTACGCCTTCCTCAAGGGCAGCGTGTTTCCCAATGTCATGTCCATCCCGGTTTCCGTTGACGGTCTGGTCATGGTGTTGCTGGGCGGCGTCCAATCTCTGTTCGGGCCCCTGGTCGGGGCCGCCGCCCTGACCGGCCTCAAGATCCAGATTGCCAGCGAAACCGATTTCTGGCGCGTTATCCTGGGCGCCATCATCATTGCCTTGGTCCTCGCCTTTCCCCGCGGTTTGGCCGGCGTCGTGCGGCGCCAAGGGGGGGCGCCGTGAGCTTGCTCAGGGTCCGGGGCCTGGACAAGGCCTTCGGTGGCGTCGCCGCCGTCGCCGGCCTCGACTTCGACGTGGGCGAGGGCGAAGTGGTCGCGATGATCGGTCCCAACGGCGCCGGCAAAACGACCTGTTTCAACATGCTCGGCGGCCAGCTGCGCCCCGACGGCGGCTCCATCGTGTTCGATGGCCGCCAGGTGGCCGGCCTCGCGCCGCGCCGCATTTGGCGCCTCGGTGTCGGGCGCACGTTCCAGATTACCGCGACGTTTGCCTCCATGACGGTGCGCGAGAACGTCCAGATGGCGCTGTTGTCCCACCACCGGAATTTGGGCCACCTGATTGTCCGGGCGGCCGGGCTTCACGCCGCCGCGGCCGAGGCGCTGCTTGAACAGGTCGGCATGGCGGATCAGGCGGGGCGGCCCTGCGCCGTCCTCGCCCACGGCGATCTGAAGCGTCTTGAGCTTGCCATGGCGCTGGCCAACCAGCCCCGGCTGTTGCTCTTGGATGAACCCACGGCCGGCGTCGCGGCGGGCGAACGGGGGGCCCTCATGGCCCTGATCAACCGCATCGTCGGCCAGCGCGGCATCAGCGTCCTGTTCACCGAACACGACATGGACGTGGTGTTCGGCAATGCCCGGCGCATCATTGCCCTGCATCGCGGCAGGCTGGTGGCCGAGGGTAGCCCCGAGACGGTGCGCGATGACGCCCGGGTGCGTGAGGTCTATCTGGGTTGGGACGGGGAGTCCGGGACAGGGGAGGGCGGCGGATGCTGAGCTTGCGCGGCCTTGACGTCCGTTACGGACGCGCCCAGGTCCTCACCAATGTCGACCTGGAAGTGGGACAGGGCCAGGTGGTCGCCTTGCTGGGGCGCAACGGCGCCGGCAAGTCGACGCTGCTGAGGACCGTTATGGGCCTGCTGCACGCCTCGGCGGGTCAGGTTGCCTTCGACGGACGCGACCTGCGAGGCCAGGAGCCCTACCGCATCTGCCGTTCTGGACTTGGCTACGTGCCGGAGGATCGGCGCGTCTTCACCCGCCTCACGGTGGCCGAGAACCTGGACGCGGGCCGCCTGCCGCCGCGTCCCGGCCTGCCCGAATGGACGCCCCGGCGTCTCTACGAAATATTCCCCAATCTGGCCGAGATCCGCGACCGTCCGGGCGGGCAGATAAGCGGCGGCGAACAGCAGATGCTGACCATCGCGCGCACCTTGATGGGCAACCCGGCGGCGGTCCTTCTGGACGAGCCGTCGGAGGGGCTGGCGCCGCGCATCGTCGGCCAGATGACGCGCATGATCGGCGCCTTGAAGGAGCACGGCCTGAGCATTCTCCTGGCCGAGCAGAACCTGCGCTTCGCCAGCCAAGTGGCCGAACAGGTCTATGTTATCGAGACCGGGCGCATCCTTTGGCACGGCGCGATGGCCGATTTTCTCGCCGACGCCGACCTTCAACGGTCCTATCTTTGGGTGTGAATGTATGCCGAGGACGGCCTATACTTGCGGCCTGCTGGATTGATGCGTGTCAATGAGCCGTGCTTCTACATTTGAAATGATGGCCGGCGTCGGAGATTCATGACCTCGAGTGATGGCCAGACAATCATCCAAACGACCCATGGTCGAGATTCGTATCCATGGCCGCGGCGGCCAGGGTAACGCCGTGGCGGCATATCTCCTGGCGACGGCCGCCTTCGAGGACGGCCAACACTGCCAGGCGTTTCCCACCTTTGGCGCCGAGCGGCGCGGCGCCCCGGTGACGGCCTTCGTACGGGTCTCCGACCGGCCTATTCTGCGCCGCAACCAGGTCGTTCATCCGGCTCACCTGATTATTCAGGACGAAAGCCTGCTGCACGACGAGGGGCTGACGTCGGGCCTGCTCCCCGGCGGCGGCATTCTGGTCAATTCGACCGCCTCGTCGGAGGAGATCAGCGCGGCGCAGGGCCAGCCGATCGTGGCCTTGCCGGCGACCGCCATGGCGATCGAGACCGTCGGCCGGCCCGTCCCCAATGTCGCTTTGCTGTCGGCTTTTCTTACCCTCACGGGTCTGCTTTCCCACAAGGCATTGTCCAAGGCCCTGGCCGAGCGCTTCAAGGGCGACGTTCTGAAAAACAACTTGAAACTGGTGAAGTTGGCGGCCGTCGGGGTGCCGGCCGGCGAGTGGGCGGAGGCTGGCCATGCGCCAGGCGCTTGAAGGATCCCAGGCGGTCGCCAGGGCGGTTGCCCTGTGCCGGCCCGAGGTCGTGGCGGCCTACCCGATCACGCCGCAGACCCATATCGTGGAGAGCATTTCGAAGCTCGTTGCCGATGGCGAACTGGAGACCGAACTGATCAGCGTGGAGAGCGAGTTTTCCGCCGCCTCCGTGGTTCTTGGCGCCGCCGCCGCCGGCTCGCGGTCCTACACCGCCAGTTCGTCCCAGGGCATTTTGCTGATGAGCGAAGTGTTGTTCAACATCGCCGGGCTGCGGGTTCCCCTGGTCCTGACCTGCGCCAACCGGGCCGTGTCGGCGCCGCTCTCGATCTGGAACGACCACCAGGATTCGATGGCCGTGCGCGACGCCGGCTGGATCCAACTCTACTGCGCCAACAACCAAGAAGTGGTGGACACGACGATCCAGGCCTATCGTATATCGGAGACGACGGAAATTCCCGTTATGGTGTGCATGGACGGGTTCGTCCTCACCCATACGGTGGAGGTGATCGATATGCCGAGCGCCGAGCAAGTGGATTCTTACCTGCCGCCCTACCGCTTCTCGCGCGTTCTGGATCCGGCCAAACCGATCTCGGTAGGGACCCTGGTCGGGCCCGATCACTACACCGAGGTGCGCCATTCCCACCACCAGGCGGTTGTAAAATCGATCAAACATATCGTTTCGGCGGACCGCGACTGGCGCAAGATATCGGGCCGTTCGGCGGGCGGGTTGATGAGTATCGAAGGCCCCAAGGACGCCAAGACCGCCATCCTGAGCCTGGGCTCGGTCGTCGGTACGCTGCGCGATGCCATGGACGCGTTCCCCCAGCGCCGCAAGGTCAAGCTGATCAACCTGCGTTGCTTCCGTCCCTTCCCCATTGACGCATTGCGCAAGGCATGCCGCGGACTCGATGACTTGATCGTGCTGGAACGCGCCGTATCACCGGGCGTCGGCGGCATCCTGGGGGCCGAGGTGAGGGCGGCCCTGTTCGGCCAGGCCAAGGCGCCGAGCGTACATAATTTCGCCGCCGGACTGGGTGGCCGCGACGTGCCGCTCGACTTCTATCCACGCCTGTTGAAGGCGGTTGGGAACGGCTCCTCGGATGGATTTTCGATCCTTGACGTGGAACTGGACAAGCTGCCCCGAGAGGACCGCTGACATGGCACGGAGCAAGAATTCCAAGCGCCTGACGGAGCTGCGCAAGAAACACAAGCGCCAGGCGCCGCCGGCCAAGGCGAAGCGCCCCGCCAAAAAACTGGACACGCGCCAGAAACAACCGCGCTACCGCGGCCTCGAGGCCGGGCACCGGGCCTGCCAGGGCTGTGGCGAGGCCTTGGCGGCGCGGCTGGTGACCGAGGCCGCCGGGCCCGACGTCATGGTCGCCAACGCCACCGGTTGCCTGGAGGTATTTACCACGCCCTGGCCGCAGAGCGCCTGGCGCATGCCGTGGTTTCATTCGCTGTTCGAAAACACCGCCGCCATCGCGTCCGGCATGGAGGCGGCGATGAGGGCGCAGGGCAAGTCGACCAAGATCCTAGCCTTCGGCGGCGACGGGGGCACCTTCGATATTGGGTTTCAGGCCCTGTCGGGCATGGTCGAACGCGACCACAACGTGCTTTACGTCTGTTTCGACAACGAAGCCTACATGAATACCGGCGTACAGCGTTCGGGATCGACGCCGCACGCCGCCATGACGACGACATCGCCGCCGGGCAAGGAGAGCATGGGCAAGCGCCACCTGAAAAAGGACTTGGTGTCGATCATCGCGGCTCACCACATTCCCTACGCCGCCAGCGCCTCGGTCGCCTATCCGGTCGATATCCGGCGTAAGGTGCGGCGCGCCATCAATATCGAAGGGCCGACGTTCCTCCTCATCCACAGTCCGTGTCCCCTGGGATGGGGACACGACGGCGCCAAGACCATCGAGGTGGCGCGCCTGGCGGTTGAGACCGGCCTGTTCCCCGTGGTCGAATTGGAACGCGGCGACATCGTCGACGTCATGCCCATCCGCAGGGCCCGTCCGGTCACCGAGTTCCTTTCCCTGCAGAACCGTTTTCGCCACCTCTTCCACGACGGCGATCCGAGGGCGCTCAAGGAACGCGAGCACTTGCAGGCCTTGGCCGACCACAACATCCATACCTATTCGCTGTGCGGCGGCGGCGCCGATCCGCGCGACAGCGAAGGCGCCGATACCGTTCGTCGCGGCGGCGGCGTGGGTTGAGGCCCGGGGGGACGATGCCATGGACATCATGACACGCGGCGCCTTTGCCAGGCCGGGCACGTCGCTCGACTACAAGACCGGAACCTGGCGCGACGAAAAGCCGCTGCACAAGCACTGGGCGGCGCCCTGTCACGTCGACTGTCCGGCCGGCGAGGATGCCCAGGCCTGGCTCGCCAAAATGCAGGAAAACCGGCTGCGCGAAGCGTGGGAGGGACTGGTTGCCGCCAATCCCATGCCGGCCATCACCGGGCGCGTCTGTCCCCACCCCTGCGAGATTGCCTGCAACCGGGGCCTCTACGACAAACCCATCGCCATCCACCTCATGGAGCGGTTCCTGGGCGACGAAGCCATCCGCCAAGGATGGTCCTATCCGCTGCCCTCCAAGCTGGGCCGCGACGCGCCCAAGGTGGCCGTCGTCGGGGCCGGGCCGGCGGGCCTCTCGGCCGCCTACCATCTGATCCGCCGCGGCATCAGACCGACCGTCTTCGAGGCCCTGCCCGAGGCCGGTGGGCTGCTGCGCTCGGCCATTCCCATGACGCGCCTGCCGCGCGACGTCATGAATGAGGAACTTGAACGCATTCTGGCCACCGGCATCGAACTCAGGCTGCGCCAGAAATTGGGCCGCGACGTTTCCATCGAAGAATTGCGCCACGACTATCAGGCCGTTTTCCTGGGTCCGGGTTGCCAGCATTCGAAGACCTGGAGTGTCGACGGCGTGACCCCCCACGACCTGCACGAAGGATTGCAACTACTCAAGGAATGGGTCGATCACGGAACCATTCCGGTGCCCAAGCGCGTGGTCGTGCACGGGGGCGGCAACACGGCCATGGACATCTGCCGGGTGATGAAACGTCACGGCGCCGAAGACGTCGTCCTTGTTACGGCGTCGGGGTTGCCGGGGCCCGATACGGCGCCCGACGACGTCCTCAACGTGGTGCCGCGCGAACTGGAGGAGGGCATCGAAGAGGGCATCGTCATCCATCCCCACTGCACCATCCAGCGTCTCCTCATGCGCGGCTCGCGCGTTGTCGGGGTCGAACTGGTCAGCCTGAAAAAGCTGCCCGGCGCCGACGGCCGCAAGGCGCGGGTCTCGTTCGAGGGCACGGAGCGGGTGCTCAATGTCGACATGGTGGTGCCGTGCATCGGCGAGGACGTGGATTCCGAGGGCATGGAAAAGATCATCGGTTCGGCAAATTATTTCTGGCCCGACGACTGGGGGCGTCTGTCCAAACATCGGGGCGTCTTTGTCGGCGGCGATGCGCGCGGCGATCGCGGCACGGTAGCGGGCGCCGTCGGCGACGGTCGCAAGACCGCCCTGGCCATGGCGCGCATGATCGCGGGCCAGGGCGAACCGCGCGAAGAGAGCCGTCCGCGCATCGACCTGGAGAAATTGAACCTGACCTATTTCGACCAGGCGCCGCGCGCCGGCGGGGAAAAAGTGCCGCCGGACGAACGCACCGACTTTACCGAGATCGAGATCCCCCTCGACGCCAGCCAGGCCAGCGCCGAGGCGCAGCGGTGCTTCTCCTGCGGCGATTGCCTGGCCTGCGACAACTGTTGGACGTTGTGCCCCGACAACGCGGTGGTGAAGACGGTGGAGGTTGCCAGTGATGGCTCCAACTACGTCTTTGACTACGACTACTGTAAGGGCTGCGGGATGTGTGCCCACGAATGCCCGACCGGATACATCATCATGGAGCCGGACCACTGAGTGGGCGTAGGCCGAGGCCTTAGCGAACCATCATCAGATCGAGACTGGAGAGGTGCGGAAATATGACACGCACCGGCGTCCGGCCGAGCAAAACGACGCCATGCTTGGTCTCGG
>JASLLZ010000118.1 GCA_030746775.1 Rhodospirillales bacterium
GGCCTCCTTCTCGTTAGAGACTTTGAATCACATCAAAACCAATTTGTGAATCCCCTAATTGAGTACAGAGCCTAGACGGAGGCGCGCAGCGGTTTCTCGTTAATCGGCAGGTGAAGAAGCGCGGCGCCGAGGCCAAGCGCGATGGAACCCATCCACACTGGATCGTAAGAGCCCAGGGCGTCGAAGGCGTAGCCGCCAAGCCAGACGCCGAGGAAGCTGCCCATCTGATGGCTGAAAAAGACGATGCCGAACAGGGTCGAGAGATACCTGACGCCGAAGATCTGCCCCACCAGTCCGCTGGTCAGGGGCACGGTGCCGAGCCACAAAAAGCCGATGGCGGCGGCGAAGACAAGCACCGTGGTCTCCGTTTTCGGCGCCATAAGGAAGACGGCGATGACCAGGGCGCGTAGCAGATAGAGGAGACTGAGGAGGTACTTCTTGCTGTAGATGCCGCCGAGCGCGCCGCAGGCGAAGGTGCCGACGATGTTGAAAAAGCCGATCAAGGCGAGGGCCAGCGCCGCCGTCTCCCCGGTCAGCCCGATGTCGCCCAGATAGGCCGGCAAATGGACGGCAATGAAGGCGACCTGAAAGCCACAGACGAAAAATCCGAGCGTGAGATAACGGTAGCCGCCGTGACCGGTGGCTTCGCGGATGGCCTGGGCGAGGGTCAGGGCCGGCGCCTCGCCTTCGCTCTGCCCGCCCGGCCGTCCGGCCAGGGCCAGGGCCAGCGGCGCTATAAGGGCGGCGACGACCGCCAGGGTGACCAGCGCCCCCGGCCAGCCCTGGGCGGTGATCAGCGCCTGGCCCGCCGGCGCGACGACGAACTGACCGAATGAACCGCCGGCGCTGGCGACGCCAAGCGCCAAGCTGCGCCGCCCGGGCGGTACCAGGCGGCCGACGGCGCCGAGGACGACGGCAAAGCCGGTGGCGGCGGTGCCCAATCCGACCAGCAGGCCGGCGCCGAAATTAAGCTCGGCAATGGTGGCGGCGCCCGACATGTGGATCAGGCCGAGGGCGTAAACGGCGGCCCCGAAAACCACCACCCGTCCGGCGCCGAAGCGGTCGGCGATCATGCCGGTCAGGGGCTGGAACAGACCCCACAGAAGGTTTTGCACGGCAAGCGCGAAGGCGAAGGCCTCGCGTCCAATGCCCAGATCGAACGTCATGGGCGCGAGAAAGAGTCCGAAACTCTGGCGCACGCCCATGCTCACACTGAGGATCAGGGCGCCGCATAGAATGACCACGCTGGCGGGGCGTTTCATGGTTGTCATCGTTCCCTTGCCCTGGTCGGCCTCGTTCGCCCAAAGAGGGGTCCCCGGGTCACGATAAGGGCGTTGCCGAGAAGCACCATGACCAGGCCGAGCCCCGCCGACAAGGTCCATTGGTAGCCCTCGAAGAGCGTCGAAAGGGCGAGCGCGACGAGGGGAAACAGGACGGTGGCATAGGCCGCCCGGTCGGCGCCGATGCGCCCCAAAAGCGTCAGGTAACAGCCGAAGGCCAGCACGGTGGCGAAGAGGGCCAGATAAATCAGCGAGGCAACGTAAGGAAACGACGCATCGAAGGCGAAGGGCCGGCCCAGACCCACGGTGAGGGCGACCAGGACAAGGGCGCCATAGGCCATGCCGAAGGCATTGGTCTGCACCACCGGCAGGCCGTGCCTTTGGTTGCGCGCCGAGGTCAACATGCCGAGCGCGGCCAGGAATGTGCCGGCCAGCACCAGTCCCAGGCCGGCGGTGCCGTCGCGCGTCGCATCGAAGGCGCGTATCTCGGGCCAGAAGACCAGCGCCAACCCGGCGATGCCGGCCGCCGCCCCCAAAACCATCGTGGCTCGGATGGGGGTGGCGAAAAACAAAGCCGTGCCGGCGATGTTCATCACCACGATCAAGGAAAAGGCGACCGCCACCAGGCCGCTGGTCAGATACTGTGTGCCCAGGTAGATGAGGACGTAATTGGCGGAAAACAAGAACACGCCTTGCAAAGCCATGAAGCCGTGGTCGCGCGGTGAAAAGCGCATCGGCCGGCGCGCGAATAGGCAGTAGGCGGTGAGAATCGCCGCCGCGGCGGCCATGCGGTAGAGAACCGAAACCTCGGGCGCGACGACGCCCAACTGGTACTTGATCGCCAACCACGACGTGCCCCAAAAAAAGACCGTGAGCACATACAGAAAGACGTTGGTCATGGGCACCCCAAAGCGCGGGCAGGCCGCCCTCCTGTGTGGAGGGACGGCCTGCCCCCGGGGATCATCCTATAGCGGGTTTGCGGCCTTTCGGCAAACGCTGATGGGGCGTATCAAGAACGCCAGAACGGCTTGGCGTATTCGGCCGCCGCGTCGGCCTGGGTCAGTCCGGCGTCGCGCAACAACCGTGTGTCCAGTTCCATCAGGTGGCGGCGTTCCATGGCGCGTCCCTGCCATTCGGCCCCGGTGTCGAAGAAGCGCACCACCGCGTCCCGCGCCGAACCCAGAACATGCTCGGCGGCGCGCCGGATCTGGTCGTCCCGCAATGGGTCGTTAACATGAGACTTCATAATAGATGTGTTCATCGCCTGTCCTCTCGGATAAAAGGGGTTAATCGGCGGTTTGTGGCTTTGTAATAGAACATATCCGAGGTCTCGACAAACGAGAGTTGTTTATGTAATAGATTAGAAAAACTTATCCATTTTAAGGCTTGCCCAGACCCATGGCCCACCGTCTTCCGCCGCTCAATGCGCTGCGCGTCTTCGAGGCCGCGGCGCGTCATCTTTCGTTCACCCGCGCCGCCCGGGAATTGAACGTCACCCAGGCGGCGGTCAGCCACCAGATCAAGGGCCTGGAGGCACACCTGGGGCTCAAGCTCTTCCGCCGCCTCAGCCGGACCCTGCTGCTGACCGACCAGGGCCAGGCCTATTTCCCGCCGGTGCGCGACGCCCTCGCCGCCCTGGCCCAGGCGACCAAGCGCCTTGAGGCCCAGGACGCCGGCGGGACGATCACGGTCAGCACCTTGACGTCGTTCGCCGCCAACTGGCTGGTGCCGCGTCTCAGGCGCTTCCGCGCGCTTTGCCCCGACGTCGACGTCCACATCTCGACCACCGATGACGTGGTCGACTTTGGCCGTGATGACGTCGACATGGCGATCCGCTACGGCGGCGGAGTGTGGCGTGGCCTCGATGCGGTGCGCCTGATGACCGAGGAGGTGTTCCCGGTGTGCAGCCCGAGCCTTTTGGAAGACGGGCCGCCGCTCCGCAATCCGGCAGACCTCGGCCGCCACACCCTGCTCCACGACGACATGCGCGAGGACTGGCAAATGTGGCTGTTGGCGGCCGGCGCCGACCACCTGGACGCGACGCGCGGCCCCGGGTTCCAACATTCCAACCTGGTTGTTCAGGCCGCTGTCGCCGGCGAGGGCGTGGCGCTTGGGCGCAGCGTTCTGGTCGCCGACGACCTGGCCCAAGGACGTCTGGTCAAGCCCTTCGATACCAGCCTGCCGGCCGAGTATGCCTATTACGTCGTCTGTCCCAAGGCCGACGCCAAGCGCCCCAAGATTGCCGCCTTCCGCCAGTGGCTGCTCAACGAAGCGGCGGGTTGATCAAGGGTCCTATTCGCGCAATTCCGCCAGGTCCCGGTAATGCTCCAGGGCCTCGGGGTTGGCCAGGGCGTCGGTGTTTTTCACCGCCCGGCCGTGGACAACGTCGCCGACGGCAAGTTCGGTGATCTTGCCCGACTTGGTGCGCGGTATGTCGGCGACCTGGAGGATCTTGGCCGGCACATGGCGCGGCGAGCAATTAGCCCGGATGCGCTTGCGGATCCTGTCGGCCAGGGCGTCGTCGAGGGACAGGCCCTGGCGTAGGACGACGAACAGCACGACCCGTACGTCGCCCTCCCACTCCTGGCCGACGACGATGCTCTCCATCACCTCGTCCAACTGCTCGACCTGGCGGTAAATCTCCGACGTTCCGATGCGCACGCCGCCCGGGTTGAGCGTCGCGTCCGAGCGGCCGTAAACGACAATGCCGTCGTGTTCGGTCAATTCGACATAATCGCCGTGAGTCCACACATCGGGGAAAGTTTCGAAATAGGCGGCCCGGTACTTGGCGCCGTCGGCGTCGTCCCAGAATCCGACCGGCATGGAGGGGAAGGGCCGGGTGCACACCAATTCTCCCTTCTCGGCCCGGACAGGCTTGCCGTCGTCGTCGAAAACGTCGACCGCCAGGCCCAGCGCCCGGGTCTGGATCTCGCCGCGCCACACCGGGCCCGTGGGATCGCCGAGCATGAAGCAGCCGACGATATCGGTGCCGCCGGCGATGGAGGCCAGGTGAAGGTCGCTCTTGATGGCGCGGTAAACGTAATCGAAGCTTTCGGCGGCAAGCGGCGAGCCGGTCGAGGTCATGGTTCGGAGCGAGCCCAGGTCGTGGGTCTCCTTAGGCAACAGGTGCGCCTTGTTGAGGGCGTCGATGTATTTGGCCGAGGTGCCGAACAGGGTCATCGCCTCGGCGTCGGCGAAATCGAACAAGACGTTGCCGTCGGGGTGAAAGGGCGATCCGTCGTACAACAGGACGGTCGCCTGGCAGGCCAGGGCCGAAACCAGCCAATTCCACATCATCCAGCCGGTGGTGGTGAAGTAGAACACCCGGTCGCCGGGCTTGATGTCGCAATGAAGCGCGTGTTCGGCGACATGCTTGAGAAGCGTCCCGCCGGCGCCGTGAACGATGCACTTGGGCGCCCCCGTGGTGCCCGACGAATAGAGGATATAGGCCGGGTGGTTGAAGGCCAGGCGGGCGAAATCGATTTCGCCGGCCTCGAATCCATCGATGAAGGCGTCCCACAGGACGGCCCCGGCAAGGCCGTCCAGGGACGGGTCCGGGCGGATGTAGGGGACGACCACCGTTGCCTCGACGGAAGGCAGGCGGGAGACGATCTCGCTCAGCTTCTCGAGGCAATCGTGGGTCTTGCCGTTGTAGGGATAGCCCTCGGCGGCGAACAGAACCTTGGGTTCGATCTGGCCGAAGCGGTCGAGCACGCCGGCGGCGCCGAAGTCGGGCGAACACGACGACCAAATGGCGCCCAGGGCGTTGGCGGCAAGCATGGCGATGACCGCCTCGGGCATGTTGGGAAGATAGCCCGCGACCCGGTCGCCGGGGCCGACGCCGGCGCCGCTTAGCGCCTGGGCCAGGCGCGATACCTGATCGTAAAGCGCGCCCCACGAAAGACGGCGGCGCACCCGGTCTTCGCCCCAAAACACGATTGCGTCGGCGTCGTCGCACCGGCGCAGCAGGTTTTCGGCCATGTTGAGCCGGGCATCGGGAAACCACGCGGCGCCCGGCATCTTGTCGCCATCGACCAGGACGTCGATGCCCCAGGTTTCGGCGATGATGGAGGTGAAATCCTTGACCGAGGTCCAGAACTTCTCTTTTTCGGCGACCGAGAAACGGTAGAGCTCGGCAAAGTCGCGAATATCGACGTTCCAGTCGTCCTCGACGGCGTCGGCGAAGGCGGCCAGGTTGGATTGCCCGACGCGCTCGTCAGTTGGTCGCCAGAGAGGTTCGGTCATGGCGCGCGACCGTTTAGACGGCGACGCGGAAGGGATGGACGTCGATGCGGCGCCACACGTCGCCGGTGACATAGGGGTCCGAGGCCAGCCAGGCGTCGAGTTCGGCGCGCGTTTCGAAATCCACGATGAGCACCGATCCGGTCATGGCGCCGGCCTCGTCCAGCACGGCGCCGCCGGTCACGATGGCGTCCGCGTCCTTGAGGCGGCGGGCTCCGGCCAGGTGGGCTTCGCGCGCGCTTCGGCGGCGCTCGGGCGCCTCGGCGTCGGTGCCGTCATGGGCAATGACAACGAACTGCATGGCAAATTCCTCCCCCGCGCGGGACCAGCGGAGTATGAGGACGCCCGGCGCGTCGTGCAACCCGGCCCCGTTTTAGGGTCACTGGTTTTCGTCCTGCGTTCATCGTAACTTGTCGTCCGATGTTTCGACCGCGTTTCCTCCTTGCCGTCGCCACCGCCATTCCGGCCCCCCTTCGCGGGGGCCTGTGGATCGTCGTCTCGACCCTCTTCTTCGCCCTCACGGCGGTCATTATCCGCCACGTTTCGGCCGAGTTGGATTCGTTCGAGATCGCCTTCTTCCGCAACCTCTTCGGCGTCATCTTCATGATGCCGTGGCTGATGAACGCCGGGGTGACGCGCATGAGGACACGGCGTCTCGGCCACTATGGCCTGCGCGCCCTGGCGGCGACCGGCGCCCAGTTGTGCTGGTTCACCGCCGTCACCATCATGCCCCTGGCCGACGCGACGGCGCTCAACTTCACTTCGCCGCTGTTCGCCGTCATCGGCGCCGCCTTGATCCTGGGCGAGACTGTCGGGCCGCGCCGGATTGCTGCCGTAACCGTCGGTTTTCTTGGCGCGGCGATCATCCTCAGGCCGGGGATCGAGGCCTTCACCCCGGCCGCCGCAATCGTTCTCGCCGCGTCGCTCTTTCAGGCCCTGGCGCAATTGGCGGCGCGGTCGCTGTCGTCCACCGAGTCGCCCAACGCCATCGTGCTCTACCTGAGCCTGATGATGACACCGATGACCGGCGTCGCGGCGCTCTTGGTGTGGGTGACGCCGTCGTGGCAGGCGCTGGGCTGGCTGGCCGTCATGGGGTTTATCTCGACCCTCGGCCAGCAGGCCCTGGTGCGCGGCTTTCGGGCCGCCGAGGCCTCGGTGGTGGCGCCCTTCAACTATGGCCGGTTGGTCTTTGCCGCCGTGCTCGCCTACTTCTTTTTCGGCGAGGTGGCGGACCTCTGGACCTGGGTCGGGGCGACGGTGATCTTCGGGGCGACAATCTACACGGCGCGGCGCGAGACCCGGGCGCGGCGCTCGAAGGCCGCCCGCGGCGCGGCCGAGGAGTGATCGGCCGTGGCGGCCCTTACGGTTTCCCCTGGCCCCGGGTTTTGGCCCCGGTGCGGGGCGCGCCGGGGATGGTGGCGGTCGATCTTGAACAGCCCTAGGCCAACTGGTCCTTGAGGGTTTGGTAAAGATCGAAGGCCTTGTCCGGCTTTTCGTCGTCGTGGACGACGGCCGAGACGGCCTGGATCATGGCCAGCGGGCTGTCGGACTGAAAGATGTTGCGCCCCATGTCGACGCCCAGGGCGCCTTGGTCGATGGCCCGCGAGGCCATGGTCAGGGCATCCAGCTCGGGCAGCTTCTTGCCGCCGGCGATGACGATGGGCACCGGGCAGCCGGCGGTGACGCGCTCGAAGCCCTCGTCGATGTAGTAGGTCTTGATGTAGTGGGCCCCGATCTCGGCGGCGAGGCGCGTCGCCAGGCCGAGATAGCGGGCATCGCGCACCATGTCCGATCCGACCCCGGTCACCGCCAGAGTGGGGATGCCATAGCGGGTGCCGGTGTCGATCAGTTTGACCACGTTGGCGATGGATTTGTGTTCGTATTCGGCGCCGATATAGACCTGGGCCGCCATGGCGGCGGCGTTGAGGCGGATGGCGTCTTCGATCTCGACGGCGACAAGTTCGTTGGAAAGCTCGGTCAGGATGCTCTGCCCGCCGCTGCACCTGAGCGCGATGGGCTTGTCGGTGGCCGCCGGGATACAGCTTCTGAGCGCGCCGCGCGTGCACATGAGGACGTCGGCATGGGGTATCAGGGGCACGATCGAGAGGTCGATGCGTTCGATCCCCGTCGTCGGTCCCTGGAAATAGCCGTGGTCGAAGGCCAGCATTACCGTGCGCCCGGTCTTCGGGCTGAAGATACGCCCCAGGCGGTTCTGCATGCCCCAGTCGAGGGCGTTCGAGCCCTTGAGGAAGAAGGGTTCGTTGACCGCCGGCACCTCGGTGCCGAAATCCTTGCCGTCCTTGATATCGTCCAAATCCGTCATCGTGAATCTCCTGCCGATTGGGTGTCCGTCGCCGGGTGCGCTATGATGGCGCCCCCAATATAGAGAATGCGCGCCGATGGGAAAGAGACAAGAAAAGTCGCCGCCAGCCGACGCCTTCATCGCCATAGATCACGTTCTGGTCGGGGTCGCCGACCTGGAAGGGGCGCGGCGCGCCTGGGAAGGCCTGGGCTTCACGGTAACGCCGCGCGGCCGTCACAAGGGCTGGGGCACGGCGAACTATTGCGTCATGTTCGCCGACGACTATATCGAGCTTCTCGGCATCGTCGATGCCACGCTTTTCACCAACAACCTGGATCGCTTTTTGGAAGAACACGGCGAGGGGCTGCTCGGCGTGGCCTTGGCCAGCGACGACGCCGAAGCGGCCTATCGCGGTCTGATCCGGGCCGGCATCGCAGCCCAGGCGCCGCAGACCCTGGGGCGCCTGTTGGAGCTGCCCGAGGGCACCGTCGAGCCGCGCTTTTCACTGGTCCACCTGGCGCCGGCGGCGACGCCGGGGCTCAGGGCCTTTGTCTGCCAACACCTGACGCCCGATCTGGTGCGCCGCCCGGCCTGGCTGGTTCATGCCAACGGCTCTTGCGGCATCGCGGAGGTGACGGTCGATCTCGAGGATCCCGGGTCGGCGGCCCCGGCTTACGAGACGCTCTTGGGCCCCGACCGCGTGACGCGTCGTGCGGACGGGTTTTCGGCCCGTCTCGGCGGCGCCGTCATCCGTTTCGGGACGTTGGGTGGCGGTAGCAATTCGCTCGCCGTCGCGGTGGCCGACGTCGAAACGACGGCGCGATACCTGAACGCAGCGGGAATTCCCTTCGCCCGGCCCGACGACGGAAGCCTTCGCGTCGCCGCCCGGGCTGCCACCGGCGTTGCCTTGACGTTCGTGCCTTCTTCCTAACCCATGGCGTCGGCCAGGAAGTCCAAGGTCCTCTCCAGGGCCAGTTTGGCGCTCTCGGCGTCGTAGCTGCCGCGGTGGTCGCAATTGAATCCGTGACCGGCGGGGTAAAGGTGGATCGGCACGTCGGGCTGGGCGGCGCGGACGGCCTCGACGTCGGATAGCGGAATACCGGCGTCGGTCTCGCCGAAATGGAGCATCACCGGGCAGCCCGCCTTTTCGTCCTTGAAATCGATGACCTGACCGCCGTAATAGCCGACGGCGGCGGCCAGGCTGAGCCGGCAGGCGGCCAGCCAGGCCACCGAGCCGCCCCAGCAGTAGCCGACGACACCGATCTTGCCGGCCGCATCAAGGGCATCAACCGCGGCCACCACGTCGAGGATCGTTTCGTCCCAGCCAAGCTCGGCGCGCAGCGTCCGGCCGCGGCTCAGGTCGGGCTCCTCGTAGCCCAGCTCGACGCCGGTCTCGGTACGGTCGAAAAAGGCCGGCGCGATGGCGGCGTAGCCCTCGGCGGCGAAGCCGTCGGTGACGGTGCGGATATGCGCGTTGACGCCAAAAATCTCCTGCACGACGACCAGCCCGCCCTTCGGCGCCGTCGTCGGATCGGCACGGTAGGCGTCAAGAGTGTGACCGTCCGATGCCGTCAGTTTGATGTTGGTTCCCATGTCGTCCTCCCTGGCTTGCGGGTCATACTATCACAAATCGAGGCGGCCAACGAAGGCTTGCCAGTCGCAAGGGAGCGGGGCATATTCCCTGGCCAAATGCGAATGCGGGCCGCCCATGAGCTTCGCCACGGTTTCGAGGAGACGTTTCCATGACGGATGCCCCTGACTTCAAAGAGAAACGCCAATTCGAGCGCTATCCCCTGATGCTCGACGCCACGGTGGCGCTGGGCGGCGATGCGCTTGAAATGACGATCTTCGACGTCTCCGCCGGCGGGGCGAAGATTCGGTTCAAGAAGGACCCACTGAAAAGCATCGTCCTGAAAATCCC
>JASLLZ010000119.1 GCA_030746775.1 Rhodospirillales bacterium
ACCAGCCCGCACCCCCTCCCGGCCACCCCTAGGTTACAATGCCATGGGTGGCCGGGAGGGGGTGCGGGCTGGTGCCGCAGAATCAATGGCTCGCCCGCCTCAGGCCGTCTTTTCGTAGATCACCGACAGGTTGTTGGCCGGCATGTCGACGATTTCGCCGAGCATCAGGCCGTTCCTTTCGGCCTCGGCGGTCACCGCCTCAAGGTCGCGCAGGCCCCAATCGGGGTTGCGGCGGCGCAAGGATTCATCGAAGGCGGCGTTGCTCGGCGCCGTCGGGCGGCCGTCTATCTTGTAGGGACCGTACAGATAAAGAATTCCGCCCCCGCTCAGCACCCGCCCGGCGCCCCGCATCAGCCCGACCGTGGCGGCCCAGGGCGCGATGTGGATCATATTGACGCAGACCACCGCTTGCGCCTGGCGGATCGGCCATGCCTCGGCAACCGCATCGAGCGAAAGCGGCGACAAGAGGTTGGCGGTCCCGGCGTCGGCCGCCCGCCGTTCGATCGCGTCCAGGGCAAGCGGATCGGCGTCGCTCGGCTGCCAGATCAAGCCCGGCAGGCGGGGCGCCAGATAGACGGCGTGCTCGCCGGTGCCGCTGGCGACTTCCAAAATCGTCCCCGAAGGGGGCAGAACGCGCCTCAAGACGGCCAGAATGGGAGCGCGGTTGCGCGCCGTCGCGGGGGCATGGGGGAGATCGTCATCGGTGTCGGTCATGGGCGCCAACAGGTAAAGGCCGGGGTCGCCGGGGACAAGGGAAATAACGACACAATTGCAATGGTTGCACCCTGGGGCGGCGGTATGATAGGCAAAGGCATGATCAAGCGACTGAAGGATTTTATAGGGCGCGGCGGCGCATCCTCGGCGCCTGTCGATCAAGATCGGGAACTGCGGCTCGCCGCGGCGGCCCTGTTGGTCGAGGCGGCGCGAATGGACGGCGAGGTGGACGCCGACGAACGCCAGGCCATCGCCGAGCAGTTGAGCGCCTGTTTCGGCCTCGACGGCGAGGAGACCGACGTCTTGATCGAGGCCGCCGCGGCGAAGGCGAAGGAATCGAGCCAATTGTACCCGTTCACCCGCGTGATCACGGATCGGTTTTCCGACGACGAACGGGTCCGCATGATCGAAATGCTGTGGACGGTCGCCTACGCCGACCGCCGCCTGCACGACTATGAGGCCTCCCTGGTGCGTCGCGTGGCGGGGTTGATCCATGTCGCCGATCGCGACAACGGGGCGGCGCGCAAACGGGTTCTTGGGCGTCTTGGCCTGACCGACGATGCGCCGGCGCCGGTGTCGGCGGGCGCTTCCTACTAATATCGATTAGACCCCAATAATAACCGAATACTACCGCCGAACGGAGAAACCCATGACCTACGTCGTTACCGAAAAATGCATCAAGTGTAAATTCATGGATTGCGTCGAAGTGTGTCCGGTGGACTGTTTTTACGAAGGCGAGAATTTCCTCGTCATTCATCCCGACGAATGCATCGATTGCGGTGTCTGCGAACCGGAGTGCCCGGTCGAATCCATCGTTCCCGACACCGAGCCCGAAACCGAGAAATGGTTGGAATTGAACCGCGAATATTCGGAGAAATGGCCCAACATCACGCGCAAGGGCGAATCGCCCGCCGACGCCGAAGATTGGCGCGAGAAACCCGACAAACTGCAATACCTGAGCCCCAATCCGGGCCAGGGTTCCTGACGCGCCCGCCCGGACCGGTCCGCCGCCGGCGCGTTGGCGGGGCCTGAAAATTGCGGCGGGACTGTATTTTGGCCGAAAAGTGTGATATAAAATATCGGCCGGCCCAGCGTGGTCGGTATTTGGTTGTGTGGACCTAAGATCGAGTTCGTGCCCGGGACGGTGGCGACCATAACAATCCGACGGAATTGATCCGCGTTGAACCGGCGCTTTGACGGCCGACGCGGAGGACTGGAAGTTTTGCGCTTTTAACAAAAAGGTGGCTCTGTGGGAAAATCGAAAAGTACGGCAAAAGGTACGGCAAAGGAATTCGCCTATAGCCCTGGGGATTACGTGGTCTATCCGACCCACGGCGTCGGCATGGTATCGAGCATCGAGAAATGCGAAATCGCCGGCCACAGCCTGCAGCTGTTTGTCATTTCGTTCGATCGCGACCGCATGACGCTCAGGGTGCCGATCAGCAAGGCCGCCGTCTCTGGCTTGCGCAAGCTAAGCACGCGCAAAGTCATGGATAATGCCATGACGACCCTGAAGGGCCGGGCGCGGGTGAAGCGCACCATGTGGAGCCGCCGGGCACAGGAATACGAGGCCAAGATCAACTCCGGCGACCCCATTTCCATCGCCGAGGTGGTCCGCGATCTGCACCGCGCCGAAGGTCAGCCCGACCAGTCGTTTTCGGAGCGCCAAATCTATGAAGCGGCGCGCGACCGTCTGGCCAGCGAACTGGCCGCCGTCGAGCGCGTCGACATGGAAACCGCGACCGAGAAGTTGGAAACCCTGCTGACCGCGGCCTGACGGGAGACGTCCGGTGCCCGGCGCCGGCCGCGCGGGCCGTGGCCAAGGCCAGGGGCGGTGAGTTCAGGCGGCGGCATGGCCAACGATCCGAAATTCGCAATATTGCGTTCCGGCCGGCGATGCTGGGCGGTGGCCGCCGCCCACGGCGAGGCGGCGCGGCTCGGCGCCCTGCACGGACAATTGGCCGGGCGCATGCGGCCGGGCGACAACCTTGTCTACCTGGGAAACGTGCTTGGCCGTGGCGCGGCCGTTGCCGAGACGATTGAAGAGATTTTGCATTTTCGCCGCGCTTTCCTGGCCCGGCCGGGCGTCTTTCGCGACGACGTCGCCTATCTGCGCGGCAGCCAGGAAGAAATGTGGCACAAGCTTTTGCAAATCCAATTCGCCCCTAACCCCGGCGAGGTCCTGACCTGGATGATGGACCAAGGCGTGGGCGCCACCGTCGCGGCCTATGGCGGCGATCCGAAGGACGGCTTCGACGCCACCAAGCGCGGCGCCGTGGCGCTCACCGACTGGACCGGCAAGCTGCGCCGGGCCATGGGCGCCCGCGACGGTCACAACGCCCTGATGAGTGCCCTGCGCCGGGCCGCCTACGTCGCCGATAACTCGCTTCTATTCGTTCACGCCGGTATCGACGTGACCCGGCCCCTGTCGGAGCAGACCGACAGCTTTTGGTGGGGCGGCGGCGGCTTCGATGCCATCACCGCCCCCTACGGCGCCTTTGGCCGCGTGGTGCGCGGCTTCGATCACCGTCACCGGGGTCTTGAGGAAAAGGACGCCACCGTCTCCATCGACGGCGGCTGCGGCTTCGGCGGCCCCTTGCTCGCCGTCTGTTTCGATGGCGCCGGCCAAGTGGTGGACACCATCGAGGCGTGACCGGTGGGCGGTGTCGCCAAAATCGTCTCGGGCGGCCAGACCGGGGTCGACCGCGCGGCGCTCGACACGGCGCTGACCCTCGGCCTGGCCTGCGGCGGTTGGTGCCCCTTGGGGCGCCGGGCCGAGGATGGCCCCATCCCCGAGCGCTATCCGCTGATCGAATCGGAAAGCCCGAAATATCGAATTCGCACCGGGCTCAACGTGCGCGACAGCGACGCGACCTTGGTGCTCTGTCGTGGCGAACCGAGCGGCGGCAGCGCGCTGACGGTACGCCTGGCCAAGGGGCTGGGGCGGCCCGTCCTGGTGATCGACCCCGACGCCCCCGACTCCGCGCTGGTCTTCGGCGATTGGGCCGAGGCCGAGGCAATCGCCGTCCTCAACGTCGCCGGCCCGCGTGAATCCACGGAGCCCGGCGCCTACCGACAGGCGCGGGCGTTCCTGACCCGAGTGCTCGGTTGAACGCATTATCCGTTCAATTTGACCCAACTCTCCAGGCGGCGGGCTTACCCCCCACCCTGCCCCTCCCCGCAAGGGGGGAGGGAGGGTAGGGGAAAACGCCGCAAGATATGCCCCCTCCCCCTGCCATGGGGGAGGGCTGGGGTGGGGGTGATGACCGCAACGTGATCCAACGCGCGTGGCTAGAGCATTTACCGTTCGCTCGCGCTCACGGAGAATGCTTTAGCATATTGATTTTACGCAAATTCGTCGTCGCAGATGATTCCACCTGCTCGGGATTTGCTCCAATGCTTTAGACCGTCATTCGGCGACGATCTTGACCTGGGAACCGGGCGTCAAGGGTTGGCCGCTGGCCAGGCCGTTGAGGATCTCGAACCACTCGACGCGCCGTTTCTCGAAAGGCAGGCGGGCGGCCAGGGATTGCGGTGTATCGCCGGCCCCGACGGTGACGACGCGCAGGCGCAGGGGCTGGATCGCCGCCGCTTCTTCGGCGCTCAACAGGCGAAAGCTGTAGGTGGTGCGCTGAAGGGCTTCGGCCAAACCGGCGGTGATGTTGGGCGGCGTGAGGAACGCCAGGCGGAAGATGCGCCGCCGGGCATCGCGGATGGCAACAAGACGCACGTCCATGGTGCCGTCCCGGGTCCTTGTGCGTCCCCGCCCGGTGGCCGCTTCCATGCCGTTCACCGTGATCCTCTCAAGGCCGCCAAGCGACAACGAGCGGCCCCAATCGCGGTTGAGATAGGCGATCAGGTCTCCGGCCTTGGCCGCCTTCTTCGTCGGCGCCATGTCGAATTGGATGAGCGACTTGGCGGGACCACGGGCCACCACGGCCCGCGAAGAGTTGAACAGAACGTAGCCCGGCGGCACGGTGTAGCGTATACCGATTCCGGGATGGGCGAAGACGCGGCCCTTGCGCACCCCTTCCTTGGGGTCGTCGCCGAACAGCATGCCGTCGATGCCGAACAGGTATGTGGCGCGGCCGCGCCGGGCATCGGCCCGGGGCGCCTGGCCGGCCAGGCCGATGGCTTGGGCAATGCGCTCGGCGGTCCTCGGGTGGGTCGACATGATGTTGAAGCGGGCCGCCGGATCGGGGATTTCCTTGAGCGCCGCCTCGAGGCGGTCGTGGCGCTGAAGCTTGGCCAGGAAACCGCTCATGGCGCCGACGTCGTAGCCGGCGCGGGCCAGGTAGCGCGCGCCCAGCATGTCGGCCTCCATCTCCTGTTCGCGGGAAAATCCCTGCAGGTAGGCCTGGGCGCCGAAGGACGCGATGTCGCCCAGGCCCGGCGGCGCCCCGGCGGCGCTGCCCAGGACGCCGAGAACGGTGAGCCCCAGGTTGGCGGCGATGGACTTGCTGTAGCGCTGGGCCGTGTGGCGCGCCGTGACGTGGCCGATCTCGTGGGCCAGGACGCCGGCCATTTCCGCCTCGTCGCCGGCCAGGGCCAGCAGGCCGCGGGTGATATAGACGTAGCCGCCGGGCAGGGCGAAGGCGTTGACCTTGTCCGTATTGAGAACGGTAAAGGTGAACGGCATGTCGGTAATCTCGGAGACCCCGGCCAGGGCGGCGCCGACGCGATGGGCGTAGGCGGCCACTTGGCCTTCCCGGTAGGCGCCGTTGAATTGTTTGAGAATCTTGGGGTGCTCCTCGGCGCCGACCCGCATCTCGTCGGCGCGCGACATGAAGGCGGTGAAGCTCTGTTCCCCGGTCGCCGGGTTGGTCGAGCAGCCGGCGAGCGACAACAAGGGCAGGCACAAGACAATGGCGCGCAGAAAAATTTGCATGGCGGGAAAATTATGGGTTTCGCGGGGGCGCTCTGCAAGGGAGGACTGTCAATGCGCCGATGAAAACGTGGAGCAAATTCGTTCACCGCGTCGGGCCGGAAAAGGCCGTTCCTGCACGACACAACCACTTCACGGTGCTAAGATTCCGTAAGATGGCGGAGCTTTTCGGTCATAGCTGAATAGTGGGGATCGTCATGGATATACAGCAGCTAAAAGCGTTTTTCCTGTGGTGCACGGTCATGAACGGAGCCCTGTTGATCCTCTCCATCTTGATATTCATATTGGTTCCGGATTTTGTCTACACTGCGCACAACGCAATGTTTGCCATGCCCCGGGAAACCTTCAACGTGGTCATCTACGCGTTCCTCGGGTTGTACAAAATCGTCTTTCTGGTCTTCAACGCCGTTCCCTACGGGGCACTTTTGATGGTCCAAATAAAAGGAGCATCCGGCACGGCCTGACGATCGACGGCTTTTGTGCCGTCCACCATGTCCTAGCGTTCCACGACCTCGATCTGCTCGGGGTGGGTGGCCTCTATCTGGGGGCCGTTGCGCCATGCCAGCCAGCCCCGCACGCGGACGCGCCGGCCTTCCAGGGCCAGCGGGTCCAGGCCTTCGCGGACGAACAGGCGCGCCGTCTTGGGGGCCAGGGTGACGGTGAAGTCGGTGCGCCAGTCGGGGCCGAAGTTGAGATAGACCCGGCCCCGCACCTTGGCCGCGTCGAGGACGGCGCCCTCGATGACCTGGAAGGTATCGATGTGGTGATGGGCCTCGCCGGGCGCCCTCAAGGCATAGAATGGGTTACCCCATATGCCGCGCCGTCGGGCCCTGGCCTTGCCCTCCAGGGCCAGCATCTCGGCGATACGCGAGCGGTTGTCGGGAAAGCTGTAAACCCGCGCCATGCCGAGACGCAGCATCTCGCCCTGGATCCAGGTCCCCGCCTCGTCGTGCAGATGGGCCAGAAGACGGCCGTGACGGTCGAGGCGCCGGCCGCCGAAGGTGAGCGTGAGAAGCCGCCCCCGGATCAGGTCGTCCAAGGCGCGCTTGGCCTCGGCGGCCAGGGGCCAGGCTGCAAAGTCGGGCCGGCCGAGCGCCAGTTTGGGCGCCTGGATGCCGACCAGACGAACCTGGTCGGCGCCGCCCGCCGGTTGGGCCAGGATTACCGTGTCGCCGTCCACCACCTGGCCGACGCGGTGCCGGGTGCCGTCTTCGGCCGCCATCCCCGGTGGGACGAACAGCATGACGGCGGCAAGGATGGTCGGCAATCGGATGGCGGTCATGGCCTTTGTCCGCTGTGGCGCCGTCGATCTTGCCCCAGGGCCGGCGCCGAGACAACGTCCGGTGCGCCGCGTTGTGCGCGCCGGTAGGCGCCCTATAATGGTGTCGTCACCGACAGCGACGGAGCATCCATGGACGTCCAGGCGCCGCGCACCGATCCGTATCCCGAGATCGCCCCTTACGCCCAAGGCATGCTGAAGGTGGATGGGCGTCACACGCTTTATTGGGAACTCTCAGGCAACCCGGACGGCAAGGCCGTGGTCTTCCTGCACGGCGGTCCCGGCGCCGGGTCGCTGCCGGTTCATCGGCGCTTCTTCGATCCCGGCCACTACCGCATTGTCGTTTTTGACCAGCGCGGCGCCGGCCGCTCGACGCCGGCGGCGGATATCGTCGACAACACGACGGCGCACCTGATCGAGGACCTGGAGACCCTGCGCCGCCATCTCGGCATCGAACGGTGGCTGGTCTTCGGCGGCTCGTGGGGCGCCTGTCTGGCCATCGCCTACGGCATTGCCCATCCCGAACGGTGCGCCGGCTTCGTGTTGCGCGGCGTATTCTTGGGCCGCCGGCGCGAACTCGACTGGTTCCTGCACGGCATGGGGACAGTGTTCCCCGAGGCGCGGCGCGCCTTTGCCGACTTCCTGCCGGCCGACGAACGGAGCGACGTGGCGCAGGCCTATCATCGGCGTCTGACCGATCCCGATCCGGCCGTCCACATGCCGGCGGCGCGCGCCTGGGGCCGCTATGAAAGCGCGTGCTCGGTCTTGTTGCCCAATGCCGACGGCACCGCGGCGTCCCTGGCCCTGGCCCGCATCGAATGCCACTATTTCAAGAACGCCATGTTCATGGCCGAAAACCATCTGCTCGACAACCTGGAGCGGGTCCGTCACCTGCCGGCGGTGATCGTTCAGGGACGCTATGACGTGGTCTGTCCGATCGTCACCGCCGACGAACTGGCCGCCGCCTGGAGCGGCGCCGAATTCGTCGTCGTGCCCGACGCCGGCCACGCGGCCATGGAGCCCGGCATCCGCGCCGCGCTGGTCGCCGCCACCGAGAGGTTCAAGGCATAGGGGGAATTGCCGGCGGCCGCGGCGGGGCGCCGGCGGCGCCGCGAGACGGCCGGCTTCCCGGTCGGGATCGAGAAGCGGAAAAGCTTGACCGGCAGGCCGGAGGTGGTGAACAAACAGAGGCACGACCACGGGGGGCACGGTAAATTCCACGGCCACGACCATGATCACTCCTCGCATGGCCATGGCCCGTCGCGTCCCTGGATGATAGGACACTAAGGGTTCAGTCCTGCCCGTGGTGGAGCGAGTCGGAGTCGGGAAGCAAGGGCGGTAACGCTAGGTGACTATCCAATCGATCTTGGCTGTTGGCGCCGGTGGGGCGTTGGGCGCCATCGCGCGTTACGCGGTTTACATAGTGGCGGGGCGCCTGCTTGGACCTGAATTTCCCTATGGCACCCTCATCGTCAACGTCGTCGGTTCGTTCTTGATGGGAGTCATCATCGATGTGATGGCGCTTACCTGGGAGGCCTCGTTGGAATGGCGCCTTTTCCTGGTTGTCGGATGTCTGGGGGCTTTCACCACCTTCTCGACCTTTTCGCTGGATTTCGCCACGCTTTACGGGCGCGGACGGCTTGACCTTTGCGCCCTTTATGTATCGGCGTCCGTCATCCTTTCCGTTGGCGCCCTGTTCTTGGCAATGTTCGCCACCCGCTCCATTCTGATCCCCAAAACGTAAATCGGTTTCCGCGACTGCCCCGGATATCGCCAGGACCTGTCATGAGGGCCAGGCAACCCGCGATCCCGCGATGGTCGTGCCGCCATGCCCTCGGGACAGGCGGCCGCCTTTGCCGGGTCACGAAATGCAGTGCGCCGGACCGGGCGGGCAAGAACCTTGAAAGATGCGGCCCGTGGCGTAAGATGCGGGACCGCAAGGGATACACTCGGGAACACCGAAGCCATGGCCGGACATCTATTGCGCGCCGCTCTGATCCTTGCTTGCTGGGCGGCCTTTTCGGCGCCCCGGGGGGCGCTTGCCGACGATCCCGATTTCTTGTCGTTCGGCGGCGGCTATTTCGACTGGAACCGCCAGAAGAGCCCGGCGGCGGAATTCCGCCTCGAATACCGCTCGGACAGGAAGTTCTGGATCTTCAAGCCCCTGGCCGGCCTGATGGCGACCTCGGACGGCGCCGTCTACCCTTACGCCGGCGTCGGTATCGACGTTTTCTTCGGACGCCGCGTGGTCGTCACGCCAAGCTTCGCGCCGGGATACTACCACAAGGGCAGCGGCCTGGATTTGGGCCACGAGTTGGAGTTCCGCTCGCAGATCGAGTTTGCCTACCGCTTCGACGACCGCTCGCGCCTGGGCGTCGCCGTTTCGCACATGTCGAATGCGTCGATCGGCGATACCAACCCGGGCACCGAATCGGCGATCCTCTATTACTCGGTGCCGTTCTCGAAACTGTTCGGTGACTGAAAAGCGCCCGTAGCTCAGTCGGATAGAGCACCAGATTCCTAATCTGGGGGTCGTGGGTTCGAATCCCGCCGGGCGCGCCAATCTTTTCAATGAGTTAATGGAATATTGCACTGCCCTGGATACGGGTTATGTGTAATTCCTGTGCAAACATGTCAAGAACGCGAGCGTTTGT